>JACNFL010000285.1 GCA_014384685.1 Methanobacteriota archaeon | reverse complement strand
GAAGTAATTGTGCTTTCAGCAGCAACCATAGAAGAGGGAATTAGTAACTGGTTATATGGCGGTTTAATTGCCGCAGTTCTTGGTTCAATTGCTTTCGTAGTTTATTGGCGTCGCCGTAAGCAATCAGCATTATCAGAATTAGCAGATGTATTCGCTTATACAGCAGAATTATTGGCTGCAGGTGATGAAACTAGAGAGGCTATTTTCAACTGTTATGAAAGCCTCTGTGCTATTCTAATGCGACACCGCTTCCTACGACGTGACTTCGAGACAGTTCGTGAATTCGAGATGGCAATTCGCAAGGCATTACCAATCAACGAGGAAGCTTTGGTTGCTCTTGACAGTGTATTCGAAGAGGCGAGGTATTCACGCCATGAGATGGGTGAGGCTCACAAGACTCAAGCCCAAGATGCACTTGGTCGAGTACTTGGCCAGATTGACGAACTCGCAGAAGTGCCACTTCGCTGATATCAAGAAACGGTTTGAAACCCGTTTCCAGAATCGCTTAGTTACTGATTAGTGATAACTAGGCTAACTCAAGCGGTTGAGGCTGAGATGCAATTCACCACCAACCCAAGTTGCTGTTGCGAGTCTACTTCCGTTTGGTAATGAAAATGCCTGTTCAAATTCGTCACCATCACGACCAGTAACACTCAATTTGACGATTGAATTTTCATCTAATTCAGCAGCACTAAGTTTGATGCCCGAAAGTTCACATCCGTGTAGTGGGAATGATAGATTGCTATCACTTAATTTCCCATCAAATTTATCCAACATTGACTCGGTTGATAGGACTCCAGCGACACGATCAAAATTTGCTTCTACTGGTGCAAATTGATTTTCCATTGTAGTTTGATGAATATCATGGATTTCTTGTAGGTGTCCAAGGTCTGAAAGGAAGTTCTGATGAAGTAATTCAGGAGAGGCGCTTAGCCCCTCAGTAAAGCGTTTATCGGTTACGTTGTTAGCCTTTTCTTGGTCAACTTGAATAGTGATTGGCTGCCACTCCATCTCTCTCACCTATCTACTCCGTTGAGCCCGCCCTCATTGAATCCTTCGTGTCTAATCATCTCCGATTGCCGGGTCTGGATGACGTTTGAAGAAGCGTGTTGCATGGCGACTAGTTGACTCTTCACTTGATACAGTCAAGATGTTGATGTTGGTTGGAAGTAATCGTTTGAATTGTGGCATCAATAGTCTATCTTCTAGTAACAAAATAAAGGCGCGATCGCCCATTTTTCGAATGGGTCTACCCATTGCTTGCATCAGTGAGTTTACCGCTGGTTGTTGTACTGCCCAACGGTAAGATTTACTACTACCAAATCGCTCTTCATAGTAGTCTTTCCTTGCTTTCAGTTCTTCTGATGGTGGTGGGATTTGAAGGCCGATGCAAACTACTGCATCTAGCAGATTTCTATGGTAATCTACACCTTCTCCCAATTTTGCAGAGAATACTCCTGCAAGAAGGATTTTTTCTCCAGCAGAACGCGCCATATCCATATCGCGCAAGAGTGAGTCAATACGGCCTTTTGACCAACCCGCTTCTTCTTTCAATACACGGCGTCCATGCCATATCTCACCTCCAATAATTTCTTCCAACATTGCATATGAGGGGGCGAAAACAGCGATATGACCTGGTGCTGAAGTAGATATTGCGCGAATATGTGCGCGTATTTTTTCATTATTTTGTGCCCCGCGCCTAGTGTATTTTGAGGTCACACCCGTTGCAATCGCTACTGGTCGTTTATCGGAAAGGAATGGGGATGGGTACTCTTTGGAAGAAACCGGTCTAGTGCTGGGTAAGGAAAGGAGTTCTCCATACATCTCTGGTGGCGAAAGAGTTCCAGACATCAGCAGTGCTCCCGCTGCCTGCTCAAACACAGGTCCAGAAACAATTCCTGGGTCAAGAAGGTGGGTTGTTAATCGAGGTGCGTCTCCTTTTCCATGTGAGAAGATGAACGCCAATGCTCTATTCCCCCCCAATCGATCTATGAGGCTGAATAATTCTGAAAGTCGCTCGCTAGCGGTTTCCTTTCCTTCATCTAAGTCAGGGTCTAGTTCAACTTCTATTGAGGCCAATGTTTCTGAGATTTGATTCAGGCTGAGATTGTTGCCACTAATGTCAGAGGATAATGCTGAGGATAGTAGATTTAGCAGATCTTGGTTATCTATCCTAGCCTCGTCTGCCTTTTGCTTGTAAAGGGATTGAGTTTGAGTTCTGAAAAACCCTGCTAAATCTGCACGAATTCTCTCAATTGCTGCCTTCACGGCTCGTAAATTAGCGTAGGTTTCTGGCCTAACATCAAACAAACCTTTCTTTTCTTTTTCTTCAAGAGTTTCAATGTGTTCTTCCATTTCAAGGCGGGCTGATAATACTAATTCATCGTTAATTGTCCTCTGCATCCCTTTAGTGATACGGTCTGGAAGGTTATGTGCTTCATCAACTATAATGATTATTTCATTCAATTTTATTCCCATTGCATCTAATGATGCTGCCCTTACTCGCTCGTGGAATAGGTGATTGTAGTCACAAACAATAATATCTGCACCGCTGGCACTTTCTCGTGCAACTTTCCATGGGCATGTTGCTTTGCTTTGCCCATCTTCAGTGAAACTTTTTGAAACTTGAATGAGTTCATTTACATGAAGTGGTTCTTGTAGAACTTTCAATCGTAATCCTTCAACTTCCTGAAGATATGGCCGGCAATGTCGATTCTTTCTTTTGTCAGCACAAAGGCGAGAAAAAATTGAAGAAAATTCTTTTCGAATATCATCAATACACATTGATTGTTGACCTACAATATCTACTAATTTCACTATGCTTTGCCCATCAGTACGGCGTTTGTTGATATTACGTACAGTCTCAACAACAATCCGGTGTTGTGCTTGCCGTCCAGTAAGAAAGAAAATAGTACGTTTTTCGTTTGATGAAAAAGAAGCATCGAGTGCAGCCGACAGAGCGGCAGCAGTTTTTCCTATCCCAGTAGGAGCACAGGCAAGGTGGCTACCCTTGCTGATTAGCACATCATATGCTTCACCAATCAATTCATCCTGGCCAGGGCGTAATTCTTCATGGGCAAGATAACCGGGAATTCTAGGTTCCTTCACCACCATGAGTTTGACCGGCGATTCGGACGCTCAATAAGGTTGGGTTTTTTTCATGTAAAATGTCAACATTGCGAGCCTATCGGCCTGAGTCTATTTGGGGGGCCCCCAAAGGGGCCGGGGTATGACGAAATCAAAGTTCGTCTTGAAGGGGTGTTCCCACATATGTGGGAACGGGGGTATTCTGTGAAGCTGCTACTGAAACGACTGAGTGGCGGGCACGAAGACGTAGATTGAAGATCCCAAGTGTTGGGGCGGGGGGGTTTTTACACCCCCCCTGGTTCTTCTTGGTGTGCATCCCATTGCTCACTTTCTCTCACCCTTTTTACTCAGTGTGGTCCTCATGAGAACCTCGAAGATCAATTTTCTTCAGAACATTTAGAGCATCTGTAACTCTAGTGTCCATTTTTTCTGTTTGCTGCTCTAGTAGCAGTCCGATTCCAAGTGCCATTGCTGAACTCGCGTCAACTTCAAGCATTTGTTCTAGAATTTTCAATTGTTGTGATACGCCTTCACTAATTCTGATAGTCTGCCTGCGGCCTACATTTTCAGTAGAAGTCTCGTCTAACAACTTGTGAAGTCCACGGCGTAATACATCGCTACGATTACGCAATCCATTGAATCCAACACGGCGCTCAATTTCGAGGATTTCCTCCTCGGTGAGGCGCACTGAAATCATTTGACTTGGACTGCCCATCTGCCTTTCCCCACTCTCCTCACGTAAGGAGGGGGTATATTATCCTGTCTTACGAAGTTAATACAATGTAATACATATTTGGATGAAGTGTAATGCAAAGTAGTACAACGTTTTGATTGATAAATAAGTAAAAAAGGAAGAAATCCGGCTTTGTGTAATACACACGAACTGATAAATTCTTCAAACCGTTAAAATCGGTCATTTATCTAATTCGGCGCGTAACCGTTTTACCGCTTTAGCCAAGATCATATGTTTTGTCTTTGCCTCTGTTTCTAATTCTCTAATCAATTCAAGTGGTGAGACCTTTAATTCCCACAAATGTCGTGTGGTCTGCCTTTTCCTTGAACAGCACCTTGAGTTGACAATACCCAACCTCGAAAGCGACATTGTTTCAGGCCACTAGAAACTTGGCTAATAGATAGTCCAGAGTCTTCTGAGAGTTGTTTGATTGTAAGATAATCATTGT
>JACNFL010000182.1 GCA_014384685.1 Methanobacteriota archaeon | reverse complement strand
TGTTGTTTGGACTTCCTTTGCTTGCGTTTGGTTTTGGATCACTTGCTTCAATGTTACACGAGCGCGTGCGTGATCATGGGACGGTGGTTCAATTGTTGCTCCGTGCAGGTTTCTTCCTTTCAGGTGTTTTTTATTCAGTTGAACACATACCTTCAGAATATGTAGACCTACATCTTTCAAATCCTGTCGCAGTTTATATTGAGATGGCAAGATCAGCCGCTTTTGGTAACATGGATATCTTAACATTTGAACACATTGGTATTGCATTATTATATTCTGTTATAGTATTCATATTAGGTTCAATGGCTTTCATGCGTTATGAAAGAAAGGCGGTGAAGTATCTATGAGCGAAGAATTGGCCGTTGAGTTAAAATCAGCCACGATGGATTTCCCCATTCTTCGTACCGGCCCTGCCTTTTTGAAGGAATTACTAACGGGAAGATTCAGTTTAAAAGATTCAGCCCCAACTAGTTTTCGTGCATTAGATAGTGTTGATGTTCAAGTATCGAAAGGTGAAGTCTTAGGTATAATGGGGCCAAATGGTGCAGGAAAGAGTACAATGCTCAGAGTAATTGCAGGAATCTATGCGCCGGATGAGGGGGTGGTACGTACACGCGGAAGGATTGCCCTATTGGCTGGATTGGGTGCAGGTTTTCAAAGGGATCTAACTGGTAGAGAGAATATCTATCTGAGCGGCAGTGTCTATGGTTTTGGTGAAGATGAATTGTATGATTTAGTTCCATCAATTGTTGTATTTTCAGGTATTGGTTCATTCATTGACAAACCTCTTCGCACCTATTCATCAGGAATGCGTGCCAGACTCGCTTTTTCCCTAGCCTCTCATCTAAATCCAGATATATTGTTGATAGATGAAGTGTTAGCAGTGGGGGATTCTGATTTCCGTCAAAAATCAAAAGATAGGATTCAAGAAATGGTGAAGGGTGATGCTACAGTAATTATTGTTAGTCATAATGAACCAACCCTAAGAGACATGTGTGACAGAGCAATTTGTCTTCATGAAGGGAAAGTAGATATTTGTTCAACAGATATTAATGAGGTCATAGAACGCTATCATTTACTCTCAAAAAGTTCGAAAAAATGATTTAGTATCAAATGGTGAATAATATGGTAAATTCTCATTGGATGCTTTCTGATGGTGCATTTGAAGCGGTGCGCGTCCTTTCTAATCCCAATTCTGTGATTGTAGAATTTGGTAGTGGTGAAGGCACAGAACGTTTAACCCGCCTTGGAAAGATATACTCTATTGAACATGATGAAAATTGGATACTAGGACATCCCAAAGTAGAGTATATTCACGCGCCTTTAGTGGCGATTGAACCACTACCTGGATTTAATCACAAAGAATGGTATGATTCAAAGGTATTGGAAAATAATATCCCCTCGGAATGTGATATTGTAATTGTTGATGGCCCATTGGGTTCAATTGGTCGTTCAGGGTTGTTACGTCATCTTTCTCTTTTCCCAAAAGAAGTAACCTGGATTATTGATGATACAAATCGAGAGGATGAAGCATGTTTAGCAAACCATATTTCGCTCGCACTCAAACTTCATCATCAAAAATATTGGAATTTTTCAATCCTTTCTCTAGAACCTATTAATCCCCGCTTGGCTAAAATAATTCTTGGTGCGTCTTGGAGAGAAATCAGATTAGAGGAGGATGATTATATTAGAAAATACTATCCAGCATGGGGTGTGAAATAATGAGGTGGTTAATTACGAAACTTCCATTTTGGCATCATCAACCACCTCTGGGTTTACCTATGCGTAGATTAGTGATGTTGGCTATGTCAAGACCAGTATCAATAACTGAGATGGAAGTCAGGATTCAAACTCATTTAAAATCTGATAGTGATGAAGCATTACTAGAATTAGAAATTGCAATCAATTACTTGAGAAGTAAGCGTTTTCGTAAACGAGATGGTGCTAATCTGTTCGTTGCTGGTATCCGTTCAAGTTGTTCTTATGATCCTGATATGGGTATTGAATTTGGACTCAAATTAATCAAAGAAATCCCAGACCCGCGTGCAATAAGAACACTCGTTACTTATTTGAATCGTTTAGAAAGACCAAAAGAATCGTTAGAATTATTGGAGTTGTGTCCTCCAAGTGATTGGAAAAAGGAAATGCAAGGAATACTGAATCTAAAGGTGTTCGGCCCACCCCCTGATGACGGAGATTCTTCTGTACCATGGTTATTTCAATTAGAAAAAGAAATTGAAATTTCAGATGTGTTAACGTATATTCAACATCCATTTTCGGAACATCAAATCAGGACAAAAAGCGGTTTTTCTCCAAGATATGAATTAATTGGTACGGCTAGAATGAATGGTGAGGAATCATACGCGGCTGCGTTAGCAACATTTTTGTTTTTTGATAAAGATGGAAATGAGGTAAGAGGAATTGAACCAGGTGGTTTAATTCGCTCTAGAACCGTTGGATGGTATTCTTATCTAAATCAAGACTCTACCACAGGAGAATTTTGTGTTGAGTTTGAACCCCCTGCGGGGACAGCTAGAGTAATGATAGGATTTAGGAGGTGGAAAGCAGAGGGGCCAATTACTATTGAAGTAGGGATGGAAATACAAGCGTCTTCATTAGATGATTTCCTCCTTGATTTTTCACGATTCCAGAAAGATGTTGTTCGTAGTAATGCGAAGCAAGTAGTATTCATGTTTTCAGGCACGACATTTGTACAAGAATTACGTGCGAACAGACCAATTAGATTAACAAGAGATTTACTCAGTCGTGATATTCCTGTGATGTTCAATTATCATCGATGGAAGAGAACTGATGAGTGGCCCCCGTATCAAGGTGATTTATTACTTCAAATCCCCATTGATGTGACTCAAACAATGTTGGGGGAAATTGCCGAGATGGATTTTGGAGATATAGAAAAAATCTTCATAATTTCATATCCACACCCCTGTATTTCTAAAATCCTCAACCGATTTAGAGTTCAAGGATGGGTTACAATATACGATGCTCGAGATGAATGGGAAGAATTTGAAAAAGTGGGTCAAGCAAAATGGTATCGAACATTTAATGAGAAATACATAGTTACTAATTCAGATTATGTAACAGCAGTATCCGGTCCATTAGCAGATAAATTAGATGGGTTTGGTCCCAAATACCCTGTTGAAGTAGTTCCGAATGCCCTGTCCCCCCACTTCCTTTCAAAAGGATACAAATGGACGGGTGATGCTAAAGTTAAAATTGGGTATTTTGGCCATTTAACTTCAAGTTGGTTTGATTGGGATTCTCTTACTGAAATTGCTATTTTACGACCCGATTATGAATTTGAAATTATAGGGCATTCAGCACCAGATGATCTTGATGTACCAGATAATATCAAATTATTTGGTCCTAAAAACCATGCTGAAATTAATGATATCGCATCAAAATGGAGTGTTGCAATAATTCCATTTAAGATGGGTCTATTAGCAGATGGAGTAGATCCGATTAAAATTTATGAGTACATGGCTTTGGGGCTCCCAACAGTTTCATTCAGAATGCCACAAATTGATACATATCCATATACATTAACTGTAAATAATGTACCAGACTTTTGTGCGGCATTAGACGAATTTTCAAGCCA
This sequence comes from Methanobacteriota archaeon, assembly GCA_014384685.1. Next base: position 657 of record JACNFL010000182.1, on the reverse strand, counting down.
CCGCCCTCGAAAAGGAACACTCAAGAATTGGCTTGAGACCAATAAATGGAGCGATCGAGTAGATAGATTCCTTGCCCTTTCATCAGCAAATTCAAATGATGGTGTTCGTAGCATAGGGGTGAAAAAATGAAGATATTATTCTTGTATCGGTATGGTATTTTGGGAGGTGTATGCACCCAGTTATTCCATCGCTTGCGACATATACCTGATAATTTAAATTTAGACATTCATTGTGGTTTTAAGAGTGATCATGGTGTTAAAGAAATGCTTAATCCATATGCTACATTACATTTCGGATTAGATGAAAACACCACAACTGGATTCCTTCGGACAAATAATTTTGACATCATTGTAATTATAGATACAGAGGAGTATATTAGGGCGGTTAGGGATGTTGATACAGATGCTACAATAATCATTGAAGTTCATACTAGCATTGAACGTAATTTAGAATACCTAACAAGATTACAAAAAGGCGATGTTGGCGCTTTTACAACTGTGTCTGATTATATGGTGGAGAGAATAGAACATCATCGTAGTGATGCGGTTTCAGACTGTAGAATAATAAAATTCGGTAATGTACATGACACTGAATTATTCCAAACATCAGAAATACAAACAGAGGGACCACCTGTAGTTCTATGGGTTGGCAAGATT
>JACNFL010000307.1 GCA_014384685.1 Methanobacteriota archaeon | reverse complement strand
AACGGCACAACCGATTAGAACTGAAGCCGCATAGACCCTGTCATGACAGGAGGCGGGAGCATCGGTAAAACCGTGTTATTCACATTGGTTATCTTCATTCTAGCCACCTTATTGATGCCATTTGTTAGTGCTGCCCCAACAATTGTAGGTGCAGGCACTTTTGACCCTAGTTTACTAGCCCCATTAGCGATTGCAATAATGGTTGGCCTGATGTTATGGCGATGGCTACTCCCTCTTTCTCTTTCCAATTTACAGGTTGCGTTTGAAGTAGATGATGGATTGTATGAAGTTCCCCGTTTGAGTAAAAACAAAAAAGAGGTAATGAATTTATTAAACGCACCTAAGGTCATGGTTGGTTCGCTAGCTTACTTATTGGCAATGACGGGGATTCTGTTAATTGTTTGTGAATTACTCATCGAACCATCAACGTTCTACGAACCAGTAATCTACATGATGTTGATTTTGGTTTCCTACCCCATAATCATATCACCATTCGTCACACTTTATGCACAACTATCGAGACAAACAGGGGATACTGGAAAACTATCTACATGGAGCCAAATGTACGGGTCATTTGCCACCATAGCAATGGTATTAACAGCAACTGGAATTGTTCTTTTTGTAGGTTATCAAAAATCATCTTTTGGTACTGATGATGAAATATTTGGGCGTTGGATTGGATTTTCTCTTCTAGCATTTATGGCCCCAACGATTCTTGCCTATGGGAGAATAATGGGTGCCTCTTGGAATACACTTACAATCAACAAATGGCGCACAATGAGAGGGCAAAGAACGGCCATTGATCCCGACAAACCTGGTTTGTTCAAGCGCTTTGCATCATTACTCATTGTAATATTCCTAGCCACGATGCCATTAACCGCAATCAATGGAATTGTCACATTAGTTTATGTTGAACTTGAGAATCCGGCGGATGCTAACTCCATGCTCGATCTAGGTGGAATAATTGGATGGGAAATTTATCAATATGTTGAAAATAACCCCGTTCTCCAAAAAGTAATTTCGTTGAAGGCTCTAGAAATTACATTAGCCTCATACCTCATGCTGAATGTAGCAATTGTGGGATTAGCATTTATTTTTGAATTGACAAGAAACCTATTCCTTGGTGGACAAACATTCGGTGGCATAGGGGGTGTCATATTAGCTAGGCCACGAGAAATACGTAGTGAAGTCGGTGTCCAAGGAAGAGTTCTATTCTTTGGACTTGCAGGATTTAGTGGGTATTCCATACTTCTCATTATTCTACAAACTTACAAGGAATTTAGTCATTTGATGCCCTATGGCGACTCAACCCCCTTATTATCTGAAGAAATATTACTTGCTGAAACGTGGCAATTCATTGCAGCAGGACAAGCAATTTTCTTATTGACTTGGATTCTCAGTCTCGGGCGATTCAGTATAATGAAAAATCTTAGATTTGATCTAAATCCCGACGAAAGGAGAGAAGGTGCTATCCTCGCAGGTGGTGGCGACTGGATGAGAAATTACGTTGAGGAGGCTGCTTACCGTGATGACCTTGATGCATTAAGGAGATTCCAATCTGACACAATTAAAGGAAACCAACTCGTTGTTCAATTAGAAAAAAGTAGAGCTAGAATGCTTGAATGTGCAATCCGTGGTTTATGGCCAGAAGCAATTGATGTGGCTAGGAAACTACTAGCACAACAAGGTGGTGAAGATGATGAAGCAAGAATGATTATTGCAGCTGGGCATATAGCATCACGAAGATTAGATGCTGCAAGAGAAGCACTTCGAGGCCTAGAACAGCCAGAAGGATACGACGAACCAGAAATTCTCTCTCTAGTAGCAGAATGGTTTGACCCTTGGGCTGGTTCTGTGACAAATGATGACTTCTATGATTGGGAAGATAGTTCAGCGATACATTACTTACAAGAATTACAAAAAAGATTGGTGAGATGGGACCCCACAACATCTATAGACACGATATATAAGGACCCCATTAGCCTACAAGCAATGATTAGTTCAGTAGCTAAATTACGTGCAGAAAGAAGGCATGATGAAGCATTGGAATTATCCCTTGAGGCCATCCGAAGAAATCCTAACAGCGCCAAGGCAAGAATCGCCGCCGCATTATGTTTGATTGATAGCGGTGATTGGTTTGACGCATTGGATATATTTGAGGAATTACAAATAAGTTCACCAGAGGATCCACGCGTTAAGGCACTGGGAATGATTTTGGGATTTGCAGCACCAGCAAATGAATTGGAATCCGCAATCATTGAGCCTAACCCTAAAGGAAAGCGTCGATGGATTGACGAAGCACCGACAAATCCAATAGCAGCTTTACTAGCAAAAAATGGTGAAGATGAAGCAATAAATGCGAATATATTTATCGCGTCTCATGAAGCAATAGAGAGAAAAATGGCACCAAGATACACGCCTTCTATGATATTGAGATTATTCAACTGGATTGTACTTCTTCCAACTTGGATAATTATTGGTTTGATAGCGTATGATAGAAGTTCTAACGATGTTTTAGGAGTTTCAATTTCGGCTTCTCTAATTGTTTTACATTTCTTCGCCTTGCGATTCCGGAAGTTACAACGCCGAGTTATCAAACACCGTGATCAAAAGGCTATGATAGCCTATGCAAAAAGACTGAAGCGATACAAGATTAGTTTTGATTCGGATAAGATTCCCGTGGGTACGCACCTGTTATTGTCAGGACTACTTGTGACAATCAATGGAGTAGTCTACGACCTAGGTATGCCAGGGTGGCTCGTTGTTCGCTTACCAAAGAAAGAAGCGAGGACGGTTGCAAGTAACATCTCAAAGAGACAACGCAAACTAATCTCTCAGCCACTTGCGCGTTGTTCACCACTACCTGTTGAATGGTGGAATAAGCGGCCTAAGCCAGTTGGAAAAGAACAGCGTGCACTTGAAATTCTTATTGGGCCTGCAGCATACCGAGGCCGAAAAATTCGTTCTTCAATAACCTCTGAAAAACCAACTGACCCTTCAGAAAGAGTGCCGATTATGGAAACTGATTTGAGTAAAAAACACATTCCAAGGCACTCAATAGTTTCAGAATCTGCAGGAATAAAAAGACCATCTAGCCGCCCTAACTCATCAAATCAAGAAAATGACAATTAAAGCAATAATTGAATTTTCAGCCGACTAGGTGGAATCACTAATACAGTATGATGTGATGAACTAGTAATAGAAACATCAATTGGGGTGGGGCTATAGGAGTGCTTTGTGCCCCTAATAGATGAAGTATCCAAAGACGATACACCCTGGTTCTCTAATCTCCTAAAATCTAGGTTCACCCCCACATCCTGTGGCTTGTTACGCGAGGTAGATACTGGTAACGAACCATATCATTTCATTCCAATCAATGAATTTGAGATGTGGTTATCAGAATTAGAAAACTTAGTTGGAATTCCATTGGGAAGAAAAATAGCCCACGCTGCTGCTGAATCAGAGGAATATCGTTTGACACATTCTTCTGAAGAAATGCCAAATCCCATGTATAAAAAAATGGCCAAACGGTTTGAATGGATAAATAAAAACTGGGAAATCCGAGGATTAGGAAAATTAGAACTTATGAAAGTGGAATCTGACGCTACTAAATTAATCATTCATAATAGAGCACATTCGGCACTTTCAGCAGGTTGGGCGGCTGCTACTCAAGAATTCCTGACGAATTCTAGATTTCGATTCCATTGGACCGATGATGGAAATGCCGAATGCCTTGTGACCCTTGAATTAGACAAACGGCATATACCAAAGGCAATGAAAGTTGATCATAGATGGCAAGATAATAGCAAATCAGACCCTGTTGCAGAAGGGATGCACCCACTCGAGTTAGCACACCATGATTTTGCAGGTGTGTGGTCAATTGATGGGATTCGTATGATGGGGATTACTCGCGATATGTTACTCAGATTTGAGGAAAGTGTCATGCCACAACTTCTTGAAACAACAAGCATGGATACTAACAAATTCACATGGGATACATTGCAAGATAAGGAGCGTCAAAAGATTTGGACGGGCTTCGCTGAAGCAAGCAAGATTAGGTTTCTTGCTACCGACCAAATGGTGTTAATCGCAGAACCAGAACACTGGATACATGTTGGCCATCGCTTCCTTACTAGAACAGGGTTAGGTGGCGTGACTTCTGTTGAGGGTATTGATGACCAGGGTGGTGTTAAATTACATCTCTCAAAACTGTTCCATCCAGCCATTGCGGCTGGCGTACTATCTGCCGCATGGGAGCGGTCTGAGGCTCGCCCATGTAAACT
>JACNFL010000087.1 GCA_014384685.1 Methanobacteriota archaeon | reverse complement strand
AGGATGGTGTCCGTGATGATTGGTTATGTCATGGGGATTGGGCTTTCACTGTAGAGATACCTGCTGGGATGAAAAATGATTACATCGCTAAAGTGGGGAAAAGAGCCTCTGATGTTGTGGTAAAAGAGTTGAAGTGAAACAACTCAATTAGCCATTTAATATGCAACGGTTATAGATGATGGGTCGGTCGGCCGGCTCGGAGAAGAAACATGAGTAGTAGTGGCGCCTCGGATGGGCGCACTTCGGCTGCATCCGGCAGCCTGGTGATACCCGGCGATAAAATTAGTTCAGATACAAGTGACCAACTTGGTCACGGAGTCATAAAATTGAACGGTGAATTGATAGCAACCAAACTTGGTTACTTGGTTGAAAAATCCGGTGAAATCTCAATTATACCAGTACATACTGCTTACTTTCCTAGACCCGGTGATTTAGTACTCGGATATATTGAAGGCATGAGATCTAATATTTGGTTTATTGACTTGAATGCCCCATTCAATGCGATTCTCCCAATGAGTCTCGCTCCTATGGAGATAGAATATGGCGGAACTCGGGATGCTATGGATGTCGGAACCACAATTTTGTGTCGTGTTCAAGAAGTTGACGAAGCCCACTCTTCTGTAGTAACAATGAAAGGAATGGGATTAAGAAAGGTTAACTCAGGATTCGTTGATACAATACCCCCTCATCTTGTTGGAACTATTTCTAGTGGTTCTAATGCAATCATTAACCAACTAAAGGATGCCAGTAATTGCAGAATAATCTTAGGTGCAAACGGTAGGATTTGGGTTGATGGAGAACCAGAGGGGATTAGAATAGTACGGGATGCATTGGCATTCGTACGTGACAATGAACATTCAACAGAATTGGCTGATGCTATTGCAGGTCAACTAGCAAACGGAAATGGAGAGTGATGAAAATGGGATATGGCGACGTCCAAATGATAGATGAGAATGGCAATCGTGTAGATGGCCGGAAAGCAGGGGATATACGCCCCATTGAAATTGAAATGGGTGTAGTTCCAGTTGCAGATGGTTCTGCTAGCATGCGCTGGGGTACAAATTATGTCATTGCCTCGGTTTATGGCCCAATGGAGGCTCATCCAAGGAAGATTCAGCGTCAAGAGCGAGCGGTTCTTGATGTCCGCTACAACATGGCGCCTTTCTCAACTACAGACAGATTCCGCCCTGGTTTCAACAGACGCAGTCGAGAAATTAGCAAAGTAACAGCAGATGCTTTGGAATCAGTTGTTTTACTGGAACTTTATCCACGAAGCAAAATACGTGTTGAAATTGAGGTCATTTGTGCTGAAGCAGGAACACGTTGTGTTGGATTAACTGCAGCATCACTCGCTCTAGCAGATGCTGGTATTCCTATGACAGACATGGTAGTTAGTGTTGCTAGTGGGAAAATCAACGGGATTGTAGTTTGTGACCTGAATAAAGAAGAGGATAACTACGGTGCAGCGGATTTACCAATGGGTGTTCTTCCAAACAGTGGGGAACTTGTTTTTCTACAAATGGATGGGGACTTATCGCCTTCTGAATTCCAAGAGGCTTGGGATTACAATATGGAAGCGGCATTAAAAATTCATGAAGTGATGAAGGAAGCAATAGCGAACAAATACGGGGGTGCTCAATAATGGCTCAACCCCTAGTTCCTGAATTACTACGCGCCCACCTCTCCGAACTTGCATCAAGAGACCAAAGAGCAGATGGCCGAGGCCAATGGGAAGGTCGTGAACTTTCTGTGGAAGTCGGAGTTCTTGATCGAGCAGAAGGGAGTGCAAGAGTACAGATGGGAGATACCATCGTATTCTGTGGAATCAAATTCCAACTTCAAACCCCTTACCCAGACCGACCTGATGAAGGTGGTCTGATGACAAGTGCTGAATTGAGGCCATTAGCTGGCCGACATATCGAACCAGGGCCACCAAGCCCTGAAAGTATTGAGATTGGAAGAGTAGTTGACAGAGGGATTCGTGAATCTGGTTGCATTGACACCAAAGATTTGTGTATAATTCCTGGTGAAAAAGTTTGGCAGGTAATTATTGATTGCTTCGCAATCAGTGATGACGGTAATTTATTCGATGCATTTGGATTAGCTGCGATTGCAGCACTCCACAACGCAACCCTTCCAGGTGAACGATTTGATGTCGGTGAAGACAGGAAATTACCTATCAACAAAACCCCAATAATGTGTTCTTTCCAAAAAGTAGGTGGCAGGTTTGTTTATGATTCAAATAGAGAAGAGGAAGTTGGTGGTGATGAGAGAATTCACATCACACTTGGAGAAGATGACCATGTCCACTCTTTGCAGAAGGGATTAAAGGGAGTGTTCTCGGCGAGCGAATTTGTAGAAATCATGGATGCGGCTAAGCAACGATGTTCCGAGTTGAGAAAAATAGTAGATTCATTGTGAGGTGTTTGAATGGCAAAGCGAACTAAGAAAGCAGGACTCGAAGCAAGATTCGGGGCTAGATACGGTGTTAGTGTCAGACGCAGAGCCTCATCTGCTCTACGAAAGGTGAAGAGAGAATATTCTTGCCCAGTCTGTCAATATCAGAAAGTTAGACGCGAATCCGCTGGAATTTGGGCTTGCCGTAAGTGTGGCCACACATTTGCTGGTGGAGTCTGGCAACCATTTACTCGAGCATCTGATGCAAATAATAGGATTGTCCGCCGATCTGTTGAAGGAGCAACTGCAACTGATATGGCATTGATAGCACAGAATGCTGCAATAGAATACGAGCGTACTCTAAATGAAGAAGATGAAGATGCTCCACTAGCAGAGATTACCACCGAGGGAGATGGTGATGATGGTAGCGAAGAAGAGTGATGTCTGTAGTGCTACTCTCACTCTAAGTCAAACCGTTGATGTTAATGCCTTGGCCGATGCTTTAGCAACTGAAGATGTTGACATTGAAATTCATTCATCTTCTCTAGCAGTGCAAGTATCAGCTGACAACATATCTGATCTAAGAGCAAGGCTCAATACGGCACTTAGGTCAATTCAAGCCGCGTCCGAGTCCCTTATTGAGGTCAACCGTAGCCGATGAAATGAGGGATTGAGATGGTGACCGAAGATATTAGGCAAAGATTGCAGATGGTTGTTGCAGAATTACAGAGTTCAGCACAACAAGTAGCCTCTGTTGGCGGACAAATCAAGGAATTGGAAGCCACACTTGAGCATCTTTCTACACAAGAAGAAGACCGAGCAGTTTATCGCCAGTCCGGACCACTTTTGTTAGAGGTAAGTGATAGGGAAAAATTGTCTGAGGACATCGAGAAAACAATTGCAACTCTAAAAGAGCATGAACAAAGATTAGTTACTCAGGAAGAAACCCTACGAACTCAATACGATCAGATGGTAAAACAGTTTGAGGGTTCATAGTGACAGAGTCAGATAATGGCCTCACCCAATTACACCAGTGGGTCAATCAGAAATCAAAGGAAGGAGCAATTGCCATTGTTTCCCATAAAAATGGCGACATGGACACCATTGGTTCTGCTGTTTGCCTCGCATCGTTGATTGGTCCAGGTGCTAAAGCCTGTGGGGTTTATGTTTCAAAGGTTGCAAAAAGAGTGTTAGCAGATGTAGGTGGCTCATTTCATTTGATGGATTCAAATAAACCGATGTGGCCGAGAACATTAACAGGAATAATTGTGGTTGATTGCGCATCATACTCACAAACAGGATTGCAATTCCCTTCTGGAATACCCATTTGTGTGATTGACCATCATCAAGGAGGGAGTGATTGGGACGAGGCTGAACTGGTTATCTGTTGGGAGGTAAGTTCTACCACTGAAATAATTCATAGATATGTCCAAGAATTTGATTTGATGATGACCGATAAATGTGCAACGTTATTATTGGCTGGAATTATCACTGACACTGGGCGGTTCAAACATGCAAATGGCGGTTCATTCATTGCGGCTGGAGAATTGATTGACAAATATTCTATTGATTATGCTGCATTCATCGAATCTATAGAAAGAGATGAGTTGAACCATTCTCAAAAAATGGCAATAGCAAAGGCCCTTTCTAGGTTAGAATCAATTGACGCCGGAGAATGGTTCCTCCTCCATACATCAGGTAGTACAAATGAAGGGGTTGTAGCCCATTCACTCTTGTCTGCTGGTGCAGATGTTGCATTAGTTATGAGAAGGGCAGAAGATGAAACAAGATTGATCGGTAGAGCAAGTAGGTCTGCAGTAAACGATGGGATTCATCTCGGGGATATTATGTCAGAATTATGTAAAACATTAGGGGGTGAAGGGGGC
>JACNFL010000130.1 GCA_014384685.1 Methanobacteriota archaeon | reverse complement strand
CCTACTCTTTGGCAATGTCCACGACTTCATTGAAACCATGTTCTCCCCGCTACGGGTGAGCAGGTCACCCCCCTTTAACCCCCGCGCGGTTGAAGTGCTGACTCGTCTTCGCCACCACAATGGGGTTGGTCGGCCTTCTTGAGTCGCTATCAGCGTTGACTTGCTCAGGATCATTCTTAATTTGGATGAGTATCGGAACTCTTTCGAGAACGAATGAATCGGAAAAAATCGCTCAAAAGATTATGACATTTCTCTGTTGTGGGGCAGCAATATCACTTTTCGGCCTTTATTTCGCTGGCGGCAACCTGTTCGGCTCAGCAAATTTTGCAAGGGTGCTAGCAGTGGTTTGTATTGCAGTTGGAGTAAGCGCAGGCATGAATATCAAAGGAGAAGATATCCAAGGTGAATCCAATCCACACGATTTGATGAAAATGCGTCGTGAGTCAGAAGAAAAAGAGTAACTTTCTCACTTTAGGTCAACACCAGGTCCCCTAGTATGCCCTACTTTTCCGGGTGGTCGTTTTTTACCGCTCTTCTTTTGTTTTTTCTTGGATTTACTATCTATTTTAGCATCAATTGAGGCCTTCTCTTTGGCAACACTTTTTGCTTGTTTTGCCGTAACTTTCTGGCCTTTTCTTGTCACGATTTTCGGCTCTTCTTCAACCAACTCATCAGTCTGTGCTTTGCTAGTCCGGTGTTTTGGCGCGACTTTGAAATCAGTATCATCATCTTCTTGTTCATCTAATGAAGAATCCCAAGAATCACCTTCTATCTCAGATTCATCTAAGTTTTCATTTAAAACATTGAAAGCGTCATCTGGGGATGCAGGCATGTTGATTTCTCCAACCATAACCTCTACCATTCCATCAGCAAGAATTCTCCCCTCAGCGCCCTTTACGCCACGTTTTGGTTTTGTTTCGGTAACATTCGGGTCGGTTGCCATATCCTCTAAGGAGAGTTCTTTTGGCTCAGGTTCAACTTCCTTTTCACGCTCCTCTTCATTGGTTGATTCTTTTTCCAGCGATTCACGCTCAAGTTTACGATTATGCAATGAAGATTGCGTTTTTCTGCCAATTACAAACAAAATGAATGGCCCGATAATTAGCAATGCAAGTACTGTTTGAAGATTAAAATTGTAACCGGTTTTGGCACTCATCCATGATGCTACAGAGTTCGCTTTATCCCTCAATGGGTCCAAAGTTGGGGTGGCATCAGAACTACTTGCCTGAGGTGTTGAAGTTTCAACAAGAACACCTAATGCAACTGAAAATATTGGTTCTGGGTCGCTGCTTTCATTGAAGTACAACAACCCACCGCTTACACCTGCAGATTCAGCAGTGAAATCTAATCTTAACTCGCTTTGGTCTCCGCCCAATCCATGTTCTTCTAAGTCAATTTTTGTTGGTAGTTCACTAATTGATATGCCCTTTTTAGCATCCCATTCTGCGGTTAATCTGATTGGTACAAGTCCCTCATTTTTCACCGTGCATAAAAAGTAACTTGATTTGCCAATTGGCAAGGTATGGTCGGGTGGATTACATCCTACTGATAGGACGGCTCTGTGAAGATTCTCATCGTCAGGAAAATGATCAATCAGAACAGCATCAAATGAATTAGTGTCACCAAAACCATCACCGTCTCGGTCTGCCCACTGGGTTTTCTCATTTGGAAAAGCATCGGCTCCGTCAGCAGTACTCCAATCCTCATCAGGGTCGGACCATCCATCCCCATCTGTATCGGGACACCCATTTCTATCGTTGGTGGAATCACCGTTAATCCCAGGGCAGTCATCATCTTCAGCAGCAAGTGCTGGTGAAGTAAACGATAAGAGAGAGATGAACAAAACCGTCGCCATCAAAATAGTGACAGGGCCGCTTCGCATATTGCGAGGCTAGCCTATTTCCTCTATCAAGCCTCGCCGTAGGCGTTTTACTTTCACTCAACAATCTATCAATTAGTTAAATGATTTAACAGCACACCCAATACCTACAGGTGAAAAACAGATTCAAGGTTCAATCTTTAATTTATCATCAATGAATGCCCGCATATATTCAGGTAACTCGCCATTGAGGAAAATGACATCATTAACTTCTTCAAGCTTCATTAGGGAGTAGTAAATTTGCATTGCAGTAGTGGGTGTTGCTGAACACCCAGTACATCCCCCTTCAAGGGATATTGAAATTATTCCATCAGTAGTTGAAACAACATTTACCACGCCATCATGGGCATCTAATACCGCTTGAATAGGCCCCACAGATGCAAGAATTTTCGCACGCTCTATTTCAGCCATCTATTCGCCTCACCTAGTCCACAGGGCCCGCCCTCTTTCAACCATCGGTAGGATTGGGATTACAAATGCCGCTTATGGTGTTGCTGTGGATGGGTATTCTTGGCAATCATTGATGGCATCCATGCTTTACGAATGTATATGGCAAGAGGTATCAGGGTTGCACTCCTTGATCTCCTTGTTGAACGGGCCGAATTTGGACATGGAGGTAATATGGAGATACTTTTTCCACTTGCTAAAAGATTTTCAACACTAGAGGTATTGTTACTCACTCCTCAATTTCAGTCTGCTAATATTGATGAACGTGCAAAACAGAATGCAGCCTCTGAATTAATTCAATTAGACAAAGCAGATGTCCCAACTTGGGACGACGCTTTCCCTTTCGTTGCTTCTCCAACAGATTTTGAACTTCAGCAGGCGTGTTCTGGTGAAGTGACAATGCAGAGGGTTGCTTTACCATCTGCTGATACCAACACTCTGAAAAAATGGCTTGCAGTAAACTCAGTGGATGTTGTCATTTGCACAGGGAGCAGAAGAAACGTATCGATGTGGGAGCCATGGATGGAAGGTGCGGCCAGTTTAATGCGTGCAGCGGTGGCTTTGAAATTACCAACTCTCGGAATCTGTTTTGGTCACCAACTTCTATGTCAAGCCCTTGGTGGTAACGTGGTTCGAGCACAATCTCGGACAGATTCAGTGGTTGAATTACAGTTAAGCAGGGCCGGTAGCGAAGACGAGATTTTTGCTGAGTTGAGCAATCCCGTTTGTCTTTTCACTCACCAAGATCATGTGGCAGAACTTCCTAAACAAGCGGTAGTGCTAGGTTCTACGGGTCACAATTCTTTGGCAAGTGTGAGAATTTTAGATGAACAAAATGAGAATCTCCCAATTTGGGGTTTGCAATTTCACCCAGAGGCCGCGAAGAATCGGATAGAGCGTTCAGTTAGTCTTGGCCATATTTCGGCCGAGGAAGCAACCGCGTTTGAACAAGAACATGATGGCGCTGCAATTCTATCCAATTTTGCCTCAATAGTGGCTAAAATCCACACATAATTGATAAAATCGGCTAAGGTTTCCCAGTCTCTAAGAGACTGTCATAGTTGAATTGAGTGGATATCGCTTATATGGTGACCTCAGGTCGGCGGGCCAATCAATCAGGTGATATGATGGATGGAACACAAGTAGGATTAATTGGAATAGGCGCTGGAATAGTTGGTTTACTGATTGCAGCAATGTTGTACAAGAAGGTTGACTCAATTAAAATTGAGAACGAAACAGTGGCGAAAATCACCCAACGTATTCAAGATGGGGCAATGGCCTTCTTGTTTGCGGAATACCGTATGTTATCGGTGTTCATTGTTGTAGTGGCAGCGCTTCTGTATGCTGGTGGTTCAGTAAACGATGATCTAGGAATGAATACGATGATTGCATTCATCATCGGCGCTCTTTGTAGTGTGGCTGCAGGATTCAGCGGAATGAAATCTGCAACATCTGCTAACGGTAGAACTGCACAAGCAGCGGCTGATGGCGGACAGGCAGCTGCTCTACAGACCTCATACAACGGTGGGGCTGTGATGGGGCTTGCAGTAGGAGGTCTTGGACTTGCAGGAATCTCATTGATGTATTACTTCACAGAAACAAATTTCCTCACAGTTGGCAACATTGCTGGCTTCGGAATGGGTGCTTCAAGCATCGCTCTCTTCGCCCGTGTGGGTGGCGGAATATACACTAAGGCTGCTGACGTAGGTGCAGACCTTGTCGGAAAGGTCGAAGCAGGTATTCCTGAGGATGACCCAAGAAACCCTGGTGTTATTGCTGACAATGTTGGTGACAATGTTGGTGATGTTGCTGGAATGGGTGCAGACATCTTTGAGTCCTTTGTTGGCTCAATCATTGCAGCCATGGTAATTGCTGCAGCAAGCGCTAATCTTGGCGCTGATTACCTAATGATTCCAATTGCTCTAGCAGTAGTCGGTTACATTGCTTCAATCATTGGTGTATTTT
>JACNFL010000212.1 GCA_014384685.1 Methanobacteriota archaeon | reverse complement strand
CAAGTGGTGTTAGTGCCATTATCATAAACCATCCAATCAATGTCAGCCTTGGTAGAAGTGATATTGCTTGTCACCTCGTATCTCGTTTCAGGGTCATATTCATTCACCCATCCGCGCAATGGGTCAGTAGTCCATACAGGTAGATGGTCAACAGCATTTTGTGTGGGTTCGGTAATTGGGAATCCCCATGCACCAAGGAATGATGTCATGTTGTAACCAGTTTTTATTGAAATCCATTTTGCATATTCATTGAATTCTGCAGAGTCTCCAGAGGGCTGAGTTGTAAGATTGTAATAGTACTCTTGATAAGCCGCAGTAATTGGTTCCCACCCAAATTCTTCATAGATTTGAAGATAGGTTTCTAACGCGGTCCAGACACTCCATTGGGAAATTTGTGATCCACCTGAAAAATAGGTTTCGACGCGGTTTATCATGCTCTGGGTGTTCAATGCACCATGTCCTGCTCTCAGGTCTTTTCCAACTAAATCAGTCATCAGTTTTACTGAATAGATATTGCACGTTGTTTCCGTAGTTCCTGGGAGAGTAGAGGACATCCACTGGTGATTATGCCCCAATTCGTGGAACATCCCCCAATCACCATTAGCTCGCATGGCACTACCGTTAACCACGCCGCTGACACTTGCTGTGTGGGCCATGAAAGGATATCCTGAATGCATCCATCCTGCTGAAATCTGTACATCAAATACAGCTCTTTCAACACGAGGCCAAGGGGTGAATCCACTGAGGTTGTGTTCCATTTGCAGGGCTTCATCCCAGAAATCCATAGTTTCGTTAGGGCGGTCAAGATTTCTGATGTAAGATGATGGAACAGTAAGAATAAACCAATCCGATTCCAATTCAGCAATTGGTGCAGGTGAATTTCTAGTAACCATGTTCCAATGGTGAATATTTGTTACGCCATGAATATAGCGTGGCATGTCAACAGCATTTTCGATAGTGATATTGAAATCTCCGAATGTAGAGCCTGCTGGAATCGTCACATAAATCGGTCCACCAAACGAGTTACCAACTTGCATCGACGAGTTCTTAATTGACCAGCCTCGAGTGATTTTTGGATGCCTATCAAGGGTTGTTTTTCCCCACAGTGAATCTGAATGAGCCCCAATCAGAATTGAAGCTCCTTGGCTCACCATAGATTGTGGGATTGTGATATTGATTACTTCTCCAGCAGGAGCATACATTCCTGTTGCCATCCACCCTGCTGACCTTGCATTTGCATATCCGAATTGACTTGGTAAACCTGCAAAAGTCCCGTTAATTGAGACATTTCTCAGTGGCCTAGGGGCTGTTGGATTTACTGTACCGGGGAATGAACTGTGTGAAGGATGAGGTTCAAGTTCCTCTGCTGGTAATTTTAGCATTAATTGCTCTTGAATATTGAGAATTAAATCATCAACTTCATCGGCATTCATTGTGTATTGGTTATTTGAGTCAATATGAATCCATCCGGTGTCATTACTCATCTTGCGTAGAGAATCCCATACACCGGTGTAATCAAGTGGTAGGTTGGAGACACAAAGTGATACTGTTTTAGCGCCGATAATGGCATCATTTTGGGTCATCATTTGAGTTCCATCTACATGGTCTATGATTAGAGGAAGTGCACCATGTAATCGGTATAGGTCGCCCCATTCATTGGTATTCACTGCAAAGGTGGCGGAACCCGATGATGTAGATACAAACAGACCAGTAGATTTAGCAATTTTATTGCCGGGATAATTGTGTGCTGCATCACTATTTGAGTAAGACCAATACCATGCGTGTCCGCCCATAATTAACCCCCCACCATCTTCTAACCAGTTAGTAATGGCGAGGTTATCGCTGTCAGAATATGAGTTCCAGAATTCAGTCACAAAACAATCCAAGTTTACTAAGTCTGCAGCCGTGGCACTAGTTACTACAGCATACCCTTCTGAAAGCAGTGTATTCTGCCAGCCATTGAATGACGATTCTAATCCAACGGTTTTGCCATTGCCATCGCAAACCCAATCCAAGGCATTGAGGCTAAGATTGGCTCGACTATCGCTCCCAGTTCTTGCAACCATTGTCTCATGGCCATAGCCGACAATTCTTCCCTTTCCAGCGTGCGAAGCAGCAGAAATAGGCCGGTTATCCCAGTCAATTCCAAGACTAAACGACCATTCTCCAATCGGTAGAATAAGTGAAGGCCAAGCGCCACCGTAATCCACAGTACCAATCGGGCGCTTGGTTAATTCATTGTGATCTTGTGCTAAATCATGGATTGCCAATGTAAGGTTCAGTGCAAGTTCTCCCCCGGAATTGTTAGCCCAAATAGTGTGGGTTGTCCAAGCATGGCGAGATATGTTGACTCCGTCTCTTCCATTTGGTGAACCAAAGATAGTGCCGTTGGTTGGAGATAGGTATAGCCCATCAGGTAGTTTTGGTTCGATTTCCCAAGTGTCGATTGTTGGTCCGTTATTGATTGCTGAAATTGAAACGGATTTATTTGCTGCTAGAATCTGTTCTAATCCCCCTTCCCACGAGATATTATCAGGTGTCATGTTGGCGATTCTGATGTTTAACCAAGCCCCGAAAGAGCCTCCCGAATTGTTGGCCCAAACGGTGTAGTTAATCCATGGTGTTATTTCGTCAGCACTGCCGGTTAGTGCTCCGTTTTGGGTATTGAGTTGTAGTCCGGTTGGAAGGGGTGGTTCAATACTCCAAGAAACAGCTGTACCACCACTTGTTGTTGGTGTGACATTCAGCGTTGATACACCAAATACTAGGTCAAAATCTTGACTACCGTAATCAATTGATTCAACTGATTTGTCATTGACTGTTATTTGCAAAACTTTTGCCGCGTAGCCCCCTGAATTATTGGCATAAATTATGTGTGGCAAGCGCTGATGAAGAACATCGGGAGTCCCATAAATTCGTCCCGTGACAGGTGAAATGTTCAGGCCAGATGGAAGAGGTGGGTCAATTTCCCAACTCAAGACATCTCCTCCATTGTGACTAGGGATCATATCATTCATTTCCTCTCCAAGGGTGAGAATCAAATCTTCATCAAGATAGGTGATTGAATTAGGTGCTTGATCGTGAACAGTGATTGTAATCTCTGTTGAATCACTTCCACCATCGTTACTGCCCGTGATCGTGTAAGTTGTGGCTGGCATGAGGGTAGTAGGTGCACCAATAATCGCCCCATCATCACGCAATTCAAGCCCAGGGGGCATTTGAGGGCTTGATTCCCAAGAGGTCGGCTCACCCTGTTCATAATTAGCGAAAATAGTGAATGGGTCACCTTTGGTTAGGATGTGGGTTGATGGTTGATAGTTCAAAGAAGAAGGCGCCATATCTGTCACAATAATCTCTAGGGAGAGATTTGTTGAACCACCTTGGTTGGTAACTCCCACATCACATGACGTGATTCCAATTTCATTGGCTATGATAATCCAAGCTGGCTCACTCTCACTTTGTCCTTGACGTAACTGAGCAGCGGAATCCGAGCAGTCGATTGTGAATACAAATTCAGAATCACCGTCAATGCTCCAGTTGAGCCCAGTGATTGAGCCGAGCGTAACTTGTATTGAATCCGTTTCAAACGACGCATTACTTGGTGGGATGATATCGTCACATCCGATTACGACAGACAAGTTATCTCCAAAGATTTCACGTTGATTGTCTGCACAAATAATCGGCTGGGTGTTGTTTCCGTTGTCAATGGGTTCAGTTGGTGTATTATTTCCTTCATCGGCTGGCGGCGAATCAGGTGCTCGGTTAATCAAATAGAATCCAGCGCCACCTAAACTAACTAGCAAAAGCAGTGCAGAAATAGCAATTGCAAGTCCAGCATTTCCGTCTGCCATTGTAAATGGCAGTAGTGATTAGGTCAATATGATGTCGCCGTATCGGACATTGAAGAAAGATGCGTGTGGCAGTGACGGGAGCGGCCGGATTAATCGGCGGAGTGGTCTATGACAGGCTAGTTGCTGAAGGCCACGAAGTCATTGGGATAGACCGCCCACATGAAGATTGGATGGAGGCGGGTAGGAATACCGATGATGCAACCGCTCCAAGCCGCGTAACTCATCACTTTGATTTAGCAGAAGCAACTGATTCAGAATGGCAGATGATGCTTGCAGATTGCGAAGTAGTAGTCCATTTAGCGGCTGATGCAAACCCCTCAAATAGCGATGAGAGTATGTTGAGAAACAACATTTTGGTAACTACTAATTTCATGCGTAATGCCAAGATATGTGGCGTGCGCAGGGTGGTGTTATCCTCGTCAGGTCTTACTCAAGTTGGTCTTGCGGT
>JACNFL010000304.1 GCA_014384685.1 Methanobacteriota archaeon | reverse complement strand
TGTGGTTTGAGAGCCACCCTAACCCCTGTGCCAGCCACTAGTTCAAGGTAATCTCGTAACTCTCCTTTTGGTAGGCTCCCTAGAATCTCGTCCCACTCAGCCGCTTCAATATGCCAGTCACCCAAGTTAGGCGTGATGCCTCCTGAGAGAATGTTGATCGCAGTTGATTTCCCCATCCCATTTTGACCTAGGATACCCACAACTTGTTCTTCACGCGGGGCTGGTAGGCGGAAAAGTCGGAATCCATTTCTTCCATAACGATGAATCATGTCAGATTTCAATTCTTCTGGCAGATTTTGAATTACTAATGCATCGAAAGGACATTTGTTAACACAAATTCCACAGCCAATGCAAAGTTGCTCTGAAATTATCGGCTTCTTTGTTTTCTCATGGAAAACGATGCATTCCTGACCGTTGCGAACTGGTGGGCAGAAGGCATGACATTGGTCGTCGCATTTCTTTGGTTGACATCTGTCATCAAGAAGAACTGCTACCCTCATTTACTCACCTCTATTCTTTTCGGCTTGGATTCATTGTTTCATGCTTACTGCTCCCATCCTATAAGATGGGCGTTTTCAATTACAGACGGAAAAACCGTTGCTTGGCATAGATGGCTGCTGCTAAGGTCACTTTCTCAACTTTTGAAAGTTTGATTTGACCGTGGAAGATATTACCATCTCTTTTCTTAATTTTCTTCAATATTGAACCATAAAATGCCATCATCGCGGCTGGCGAATATCGGGCTTTGCGGTTAAGAAGTGGCAACAATTTGAGAGACCGCTTGTGATAAGTTTCAATCTTTTCAATGAATTCAGCAGAGAATGCGTGCCATCGCTTGTCATTTGCCAAGTCACCTGATAAATCACTTGGCTTTATTCCATGCCTTTCCAAGTCTTCCAAAGGCAAGTAGACTCGATTCCGACCAGCATCTTCAGCAACATCTCTCAAGATATTTGTCATCTGCATGAAAATCCCCCAGGACTCAGCATATTTTACCGCCAGTGGGTCATCATAATCGTATATCTCAATGCAAACAAGTCCAACAGTGGAAGCAACTCGGTAACAGTATTTGTATAGGTCATCAAATGTTCTGTAACGGTTAGTATAGAGGTCATCCTCCATTCCAGAAATCAAGTCATCAAGGTGTTCTCTTGGAACATCAAATCGTGAAACAGTGTCTTTGAGAGCCATGAAAATTGGGTCGGTAGATGCGTAGCAATTGTAGGCAGTGGACAACTTTTTCCGGAAAAAGAATAGTTGGGCTAATTTGTCTCGGTATGTTGGTGCGTCTAACACACTCTTGTCTCCAGTCAACAACTCGAGGCTTTCTCGGTACTCCTTCGCTTCTGGGTCTTGGGTGCCTTCACTACCGGGGAACACATCGACATAATCGCCATCAGCAATGTCATCTGCTCGGCGGCAAAATGCATAATATGCACACATCGCTTTACGTTGTTCATCAGGCAGATACTTGAACGAGTGGTAGAAGTTACCCGCTTCTTTACGAGTTAGAAGTTCACAATATGCATACGCCGCATCCATCATTTCTTGAGGGACGGTTTCTTCTTCCCAAATTGGTGCCTCAATGTGAGCAAACGGATTGACTAATTCCGCTTCAAAATCAAGACCAGCCATGAAAGCGGGAATTTCTTTCAACAAATCAATTGCCGTTATACTGACCGCTTTTACAGCTTCACGGGAGATTTCAACTGCTGAACGAATCTGTTCTAATCGCTCTTGCTGATTAGAGTTCAAATCACTTTCAGAGACACCATCAAAGATGTGCGAATCACTGATGTTCGCTGTTTCAGACATGCGCCTCGTTGATAGTGTGTTTATCATCTCTTAATGAACCCAACGGCCCTTAGGGCCGAACACATTGATTGGGGTAGTTCAAGGTGTACCTCCGTTTGAAAAGAGATTAATACCGGAGCAAGAACAGGTTACTAACAGGTCAAGAGGAGGCGGAGTCATGGCTAAATTAATCAGTCCAGAGATTGACTCTCTGCTTGAGAAAACTTCACGTTCTTTCTATCTGACTTTGAAGGTTTTACCAGCAAAGATTCGCGGTCAAATTGGGTTGCTCTACCTGTTGGCAAGATTGGCGGACACGATTGCAGATTCTGCTAGCGGGAATACCAACCAATTAATTGACAATATTAGGGAATACAATGAGTATGCTCAAGGCAATCGAGATGACCCCCCCAATCTGAGTGATTTAGCACAACTTCAGACGAATCCTGAGGAGGCTAAATTACTAGAAAAAGTTAGTGAAGTTGTTGATTCTTTAGAGCGATTTTCTGAGGCTGATCAGAAAATAATTAGACATTGTTTGGATACAATTGTTAGCGGCCAAACTCTTGATTTACAACGCTTTGGAAATGTTGAAAAAGGTACAATAACACCTCTATCTGACGATAATGAACTAGATGATTATACTTACCGAGTGGCTGGGTGTGTCGGAGAATTTTGGACCCAAATGTCGTTGGTTCATTGTATCAACACCGATGAAGATACAGAGAAACTCATGTTTGAATATGGTGTGCGTTTTGGAAAGGCATTACAACTGATTAATATTTTACGAGATATCCCTGCTGATTTGGCTTTAGGTAGGTGCTACATTCCAATTGATTCAATGACAAGATATGACCTAATTCCAAGCGATTTACAGGACCTGGAAAATATGGAAAATTTCCGACCACTTTTTGATATTTATCTTGATTTGGCTTGGGGGCATTTGGATGCAGCGGTTGAATACATTGGGTTGTTGCCAAAGCGCCAATTTAGACTTCGAGCCGCTTGTATGTTACCAGTCCTTATTGGACAGAGAACTCTGACATTACTAGGCTCTCAAAATGTTCTTGATAGAGACAACCGGGTTAAGGTATTACGTCCTGAAATAAAACGATTGAAGAATAAGACACTGTGGGCAATGTTCTCACGGAGAAAGTGTATGAAACTTTTACAGTCCAATCGGGACGCCTAATAATACCAACGTGTTCTACTATCCAAATATCTCATCTTTTCTATAAGGATTCTTTGAATAAGTAATGAGAACCTGCCATTATTGGCTCAATGTATTGGTTTTGGTGAACTACTTCCACCGGCTAAACTGCTTGTAATAAAATCCATCCGCGGCAACGGTTTTTACTAAGGGGGGCAACCCGTAGGGTTGTTGGGGGGTTAAGCCATGGACTGTCAATCATGTTCAGATGAAATTCCCGACGACTCAATTTTCTGCCCAGAGTGTGGCGCAAGGCAAGACTTGTCAAGTGCGGGAGGGCGTTCTTTCGGTGTTGTCACACCTCAAGCAGTTCAGCCCGCTGGGCAGGATGATACTACTAGTCAACCAGCGCCTCAGGCGATGGATGTTGATACCCTTAATCAGTTAGCATTCCAAATGAAAACAGGTCAAACTGCAGATTCTCCAGATCCGGCTCCAACTGGAGACGCAACAGCAGATATGGCCGATGCTTTTGACGGTGCTATATCTGGAAATAACCAAATTGTTGACCGAATGGTTGTTGCTGAAAAGGAACAAAAGTCAGAAGCCCGCAACGAGTGGCTTTCTATGAATCAACAGACTGCTACAGATGTTCTTTCTCAAGTTAATTCTGAATTACCTTCTCATCTGCGCCGTGAAGATGCAGTTGCATCAGGGGCAGCTCGTTTTCTAGAAGATGCATTAGGTGATGCTCCTCCAGACCCAAAGGATGGCCCTTCGGTTGGTCTTCTGAGAAGAATGGCAGAGGTTGCTGTTCGCCGAGTAGCACGAAAGCGAGGGGTGGCTGTTGAATCTCCGCAAATCTCTTTGGAAGATGATTTGGTAAGAGTAAATGTCACTTACATTGATGATGGTAGGGTCTTAGATACGCCATCTGACCTTTCCAATGCTTTTTCACATGCGATCCAAACAGAGGTTGCTCTCAAAGGACTTGAACTATCAGTCTCTGTGGTTCTATTCTCTTCTACCGAGGGTGAAGTTTCCCATGTATGGGGTGATGCACCAGAAGAAGAAGAGGTCGAGGACGAAGAAGAAAAGTTCGCTTGCGAGGCTTGCGGCCATTATCCCGTAATGGAATCTGATCCCGCTTGCCCGAATTGTGGAGCAATGTTCGAAGAAGATGACGAAGATGAAGAAGATGGCTCGGGAGATGGCCCTCCTAGCAGAGGTGGTCCCCCGAGAGGTCCAAGTCGCGGTGGCCCCGGTGGTCCCGGTGGCCCTCCAAGTCGTGGGGGCCCTAGTGGTACCGGTGGCCCGCCCAGTAGAGGTGGACCTTCAAGTGGTGGTGGCCCTAA
>JACNFL010000129.1 GCA_014384685.1 Methanobacteriota archaeon | reverse complement strand
AATTCTACCAGCAGTCTGTAATGCGGTATTCGATGCAATTGGTGTAAGAGTGAATGAATTACCTATCACACCTGACAGGATGCACAGAAACATCGAAAAATTATGTAGGGAGCAAGGTATCTCTGACCCACTAGAATTAGAAACACCTAGACTCAAACTATCCCCACTCCAAGAATCACTCGCAAATCGTGCTGAAGAACATGAAAAACGCGACATCGCCCGACGCAATAATGACGATATTGAACCATATCATAATGGCGCGTTGTTTGGATTTACAGCCACCATGCCTGCAGATGAACAATCTGATGATTGGAAAGTTTCGGTAATCCCATCTCAAGAGTATATTGACAACCCTCGATTGGCCGGTTCCGCATGGAAACACACTGAGCGAAGACACCGAGGTGATGATGCATGAAAATGCCTCCATTTGAGTTACTGATGCCAACTAGCCTTGAGCAGGCTTTGGAGTTGGCCGGCGAATTTATTGCAGCGGGTGAAGAATTTGATTGGATTGCAGGAGGGACCGATTTGATTCCAAATTACAAATGGCATCTTAATCCAAAAGCAAATGTCATCTCACTTGCAAAAGTTGCTGAAATGAGTGAGTTGTCTTCAACTCATATTGGTGGCATGGTTCGATTACACGATTTAGCAGAAAGTGAACTAACACACCCTTTACTCAAAGATGCAGCCGGAAGCATTGCTTCAGTAATGATTCGGCGATCAGGAACAGTTGGGGGCAACCTCTGTTTGGACACTCGTTGTTACTGGTTCAACCAATCCGAAGATTGGCGTGAATCTATTGAGTGGTGTCACAAATGTGAATGCGGAACAGATGCAGATTGCCGTGTTATCCCCAACCAAAATACACTGTGTGTTGCCACCTATCAGGCTGACTTAGCGCCTGCTTTGCTATGCCTAAATGCAACAATTCATCTCGCTTCCTCAAATGGAAAGAGAGAGATGCTTCTTTCCGATTTCTTTGAGTTAGATGGTATGACGAGAAACGTATTACAACCTGGTGAATTAGTAACCCACATTACTCTACCAACTGAAAGTTCTGAATTGACTGGATGTTACCACAAGTTGACATTGCGGGAATCTTGGGATTTCCCGGAAGCTGGAATCGCTGCTGCATGGAAACTTAATGGAGAGGAAATATCAACTCTCAAAATTGCTTCGACAGGTTTAGAATCTATTCCACGTGTTCACGACGAAGAAGTTGCGGCAGTACTACCGGAATGGAGTGGAAAAGAAAGTATTGAGATTCTTTCGGAGTCTCTTAGAAAATCAATAAAACCCGTCAGCAACACCGGTTTAAAGCCAAATTATCGCCGTAAAATGGTGAAAGTTTTGGCCCGGCGATGTTTGAATCAGATAATGCATGAGTAAGCGACGGTTTCAACAATGAGGAGGGTATCCAAGTGAATGTGCGAGCCAAACTACTCACCCTGACACTGATGCTTGCGTTGATGCCATTCTCGGCCACTGCACAAGATGACCCCCCAGATATTCCAGCGGGGTGGGAAATAGGTATTGATACACCTCAGGATACAGAACCTATCTTTGAAATTGGATTGGATGGAGAAGTCAGCGTAAAATTTTGGATCGATAATCAAAACATGGTTGCAATGAGTCTTGACATTGAGTATGACATACCTTTTGATGGTTCTGCTAATGGCCCTGAAACAGTAGAAGTCAGCGCTCAAACCAATAAAACATTTGATTTCATAATAAACCAAATTGATGTCGCAGCATTTGCTGCTAGCCAAAGTGACCGATTCATAGTAACTGGAACAGTCACAGGATATGCTGGATTGCCAACCACTGGCGGTGATTCAAAAGATGGTGAAGGAAATGTCACGATACCAATGGTTGTTGATTTAACCATTGATTTATCTGAATCCAGCGGGCCTCTGAATGCTGGCACAACCAGCTCGCTAGAAGTAATCGTAAGCAACGAGGGAAATGCAGTTGATTCGGTTTACAAAGTGACTGTTACTGATTCATGCCCTCTATTAGACGTTGGAGGTGCTGAAGAATTAGAAGGCATTGCTATTGAGATGGGAGAAAACCTCACTCAAATTCTCAATATTACAACTTCTGATAGCCACCCAACAAAGAATTGTGTTATCGAAATCTCAATTCAATCAAGAGGAGATATTGATGCTGGTAGGTCACAAACTGCTGATTCAGATGAAAGCACAGTCAGCATTGTTGAAGACCGTGGTGATACATCAGATGGAGGCGAACCATCGGACAACGATGATGGTTCATCAAATGATGGAGATGTCGTCTCACAGAATTGGACTCCAATATGGCCAGGTTCGGTGATTATTACGCTTTTATTGGGTGCTTTGATTCGTAGAAGAAATTGATTGAAAAATTATCATTTTTTTCCGCCCTTTTGCAGTATATTCGTAAATGATACGCAACACCTTACTTTGAAACTACCACAAACCCGCCACTCTAACAGTAACAACCTATATTTGCGCAACTTAATTCCAAGAGTTAGCAATCGTAGGCTCGGGCCTGTTCAACCATAAGGAAGTGACTGGAAAATGGCAAAAGACGATGATGGCCCAAAGCACTTTGGAACCATCATTGGTGCAACCTTTGCAATCTTGATTATTGTGATGATGTTATCGATGACATTAGTCACTGCAAACAAAGAAACTTACTACTCTGCATATGTTACTGAGGCTTCAGATGAGAAAACACAATTGGCACAGGTTACTGACATGAGAGCCAGCCTTGGAGGGGGTAGTGGAGAAGGGTACAAAATTCGAAACACACTTTCTACTCCAATGTTGGTTAACGATTGGGAAGAACCACACCGTACAATGTTAGTAATTGCTGGTACTGAAAAACCAATTGATGAGACTGAAGCAACGGCAATTCATTACTTTGTAACTGAACTTGGCGGTAAGGTAATCGTTGCGACCGATGGTAAAAATGCAAACCGGCTTGCAGTCAAGTTTGGAGTCACATACTTTGGTGAAACACTCCTTGATGAGAGTCAAAGTTGGCAAACCTACGATGATGACGGCGTTGCTGGAAACGAAAACCCAACAAATGTTTGGGGGATTTCTGGAATAAGAAATGATATTGTTTCTGGACAACAATTCGGAATGAATCCTGTCGGCTGCAGCGACACAATGCTCAATGAAAGAGGCGATGACCTTGACCATTGTCGTATGCCTGTAATGTTCAAGGCACCTACAGCAATGCGTTGGGAAGCATTACCTACTGATGACCCAAGCAGTGATGATTACGTAAAGAGAGATGTGAATGTCCTATCAAAAGCAAGTGAAGGTTCTTGTATTGACCGCATAGGTTCAAATTCCTGTGACGAGCAAGATAACCCGATAAGCAATCTATCTCTAATCATTAGAATGGACTATCCTAGTGTAGAAGTCCTTGATGAGCGAAAAATCCCTGGAGGGGATGGCGCTTCATTCGGCTCCCTAAAGGCCACTGGTTCAATCGTTTTCGTCGCTGATGATGAAGTGATTTCAAACCGATTCTGGACTGCCGCTAAAGCAGCTGAAACAGATGTCCGTCAAGACTGTGACACCGAGTCAACTTCCTGTTGGCAACGCCACCTTGAAGGGGATAATGGTTGGAAAGGAAATGATGCTTATTTCAAAGCACTAATTTATGACATGATGGAATTTGACAACGAAATGTTGCCATTCAGCATCAAACTGAAAATGGAAGAGTTCCGAATTGTATTTGATGAAAGCCGCCACGTAACTGGCTCTATTTCCAACCCATTCACAGAAACTATGAGTACCATTGTTTTACTCACTTCTGATAATTTCCTAAAGTGGTTAATCGTTCTCAATCTCTTACTATTGTTGCTTGTGGCAATAATGGTAGTGCCAGAAAAAGAGAATTGGCGACATGTTTTCGATCTAACTCGATTCCGAGAACGACCTGAGAAGATTGACCCGAGTACCTACAAGCAAAGAATGCGGGAGGCGCTGATGACAAAAATCAGAGTTTTCTATGACTTAACGCGTGACGAGATGGCAATAAAGACCCCAGCAGAAATTCAATCAATGATAGGAGACCCACGATTAGTGGAGTTAGCCTATTCACAAAATGTATCCTATTCCCCAGAAAAACAGCGCGAATTGCTTCAGACAATTCGCCGATGGGGTAAAAAGTAAAACACAAATGAGAAGAAAATGGAGAGATGAAAAAATGGTACAAGCACCACCCCCCCCGCCCGGAACGAACCCAGCCGCAGGAGGCGCAGGAGCGCCCCCGCCACCAGCAGCAGCAGCACCAGCCGCACCAGCGGATCCAGCACCAGCGGCGC
>JACNFL010000073.1 GCA_014384685.1 Methanobacteriota archaeon | reverse complement strand
CCCTCAGTTCTTCTCTAGTTGTTAGAGTGATGCCCTCGAAGTTTTCCTCATCTTGCCAAGCATCAGAGAGTTGGTTGACGAGTTGTTCTGTGTATCCTTGATACTCAAACCAATCATCAGTTGTGAATTGTGGTTCTCCAATACTTTCTACTGCCATTGCTGTAGGAAGAGAAATGAAAAATAGCGCGGCGAGGAGAAGTGCTTGCCGGCTTGCCTGCATCAAACGGTTCAGAGCCGTCGCTGATTTCAGTATGACGGCTGAATGAGGCAGATTCAAAGCAGTTAGGCCTCACCCATAGGGTGAGTAACATGAGTTTCAACAATGGGGCGAAGGCGAAAAACATCGGAATGATGTGGTTGAGCCTTGCAGTTTTAGCAATGTTTGTTTTGCCAATATTAGGGGCTACTGCTACAATCCCTGTGATTGATGAAGAGGTTGGGGATGAGTGGTGGGAAACCACCAATATGGACAAAAACGGGGATAAAATTCACGATGCAATCCCTATTGCAATCAAGAGTACCCAGTACGATTGGGTTGATGATGAGGGCCGAATTAGCGTCATTGTTGACTTTGACCACCTGCCAACAGAAGCCGATGAGAGGCTTCTTGAGAACCGAGTAGATTTCAGGGTTCAATTCCGCTACCACATTATTGATTCAATTGCTGGCTCAGTTGAGGTGTCTCAAATAGGCAATCTTGCCAATCTACCTGGTGTTGTTCTTGTTGAAATTGATGGTATATTGACAACTCAAATGGCTGATGTCAATGAGATTCATGGAATCACCAATGTGTGGGATGAAACAGGATATACTGGTGCAGGTTCAGTTGTTGCAATTATTGACACTGGGATTGATGGTAGTCATGAAGGATTGAATGATTTAGATGATAACAATGAAACAAATGATCCTAAAGTCATTGGATTTTATGATGTTATCAATAAACCCGGTGATACTAATGGTACAGATATTGAGGCATATGATGACCAAGGACATGGTACTCATTGTGCCGGTATTACTGCAGGAACAGGTGCTCCAACTTTCGAATATATTGGGGTTGCACCTCAAGCACAATTAGTTGGTGTGAAAGTACTATCTGAGAGTGGAAGTGGTTCCTTTGCTCAAGTTATGCAGGGCATGCAATGGACAATTGATAATCGCCACAAATTCAACATCCGTGCCGCATCCATGAGTCTTGGCGGACCCGGTGCTTCTGAGTGGACAGCAAGCGAGCAAGAGAGCACTAATCGCATGGCAAATGAGATGGTGCGCAATGGAATTGCTTTATTCATCGCAGCTGGTAACTCTGCATTTGTCGCACAGATTGGTACACCGGGAAGCGCTGAAGATGTCATCACCGTAGGTGCGTTAGATAAGGATACAGGAATTGCAATTTATTCAAGTCAAGGTCCAACAGAAGAAGGTCGTGTTAAGCCAAATATCGCTTTTGTTGGTAGTAGTGTAATGGCTCCAGATTTCAATACAGGCACTGGTTATACTTCTAAATCTGGTACAAGTATGGCTACTCCAGGTGCCGCTGGTTTAGCGGCCCTAATGTATCAAGCAAATCCAGACCTTTCACCATTTGATGTTCGCAACATTATGCAAGAAACGGCAGAATACAGGCTCTGTTCTTACATGTTCAAGAATGAGCCATGTCTTGAAGATGCAATACCCAAAAACCGCCAAAACAATGTTTACGGTCATGGACACACCAATGGTGAGCCATCCGTTGCAGAAGCGGCAAACCAAGTATATGGGCTAACCTTTGCAATCAATATTTCATCAACAACTGCTGCAAGTGGTGATAATAAAGTTCACATTGGGCCAGGCGAAACAATCTCCTTTGAGATAATTGGGCAAAGCGTAGGGAAAGTGCAGTGGCGCACATGGGATATGCGGGATTACTGGTCAGACCACCCCGATTTTGAATCAGGAGAAACCCAATTCTCAATCACTCATGGAATGCTTCACGATCGATTGAAGTTCCTTCCCGGAAACGATGTAACTGGTAATCAGACAATCATGGTTCGAGGAATTGCTGGTGATAATGCATCTACAAATGCTGTTGTCCATATGCATGTGATGGGGGATACTCCAGTTGAAGTTAATCAGCAGTCTGGTGGAATTGATGGCACAATCTTCCTACTTTCGACATTGGTAATCATTCTAGCAATTGGATTGATTCTAATGATGCTGATGCTACAAGGTACAATTGCAATTCCAGGGAGTGCGTCTGTTCAAATGATGATTCCAGATGATTTTGAAGATGATGAAGATGAGGTTGAATCAACCACTGCTGCCAGAAAGAAGCGTTCTGCGAGTTGACGGGTGAATTTCGTGGCGCTTGCTGGCGTGTTGATTTCAGCCGTTGTTGCTGGTATAGCAGCCATTCTCGTCACCGTTTCTATTGAGAAATGGGGTGGGCTTCATGGCGGTGTGTTAGCTACTGTCCCCTCAACAATCGTACCAGCAGCGGTTGGTATTTGGTTAGCCGCAGGAACTGTTGATGAATTCCAAGCAGCCATGGGGATAGTCCCTATTGGCCTGATTCTCAATGCTGGATTCCTATATCTATGGCGGGTTGTACCACCACTTATTCCTCAATGGAAATTTGGTTTACGTTTGACTTCAATTACTATTGTTTCTTTGAGTATTTGGTGCCTATTTGCTGGCTTATCAATTCAGGTTTTCAACATTCTAACGAATGCTGGAATGGCACCCTTAACAATCGGTTGTTTAGCATTAGTAATTGGCTTGGTTGTTGGTTTTGCAGCAACAACTCAACATCGGCCAACTCCAAGAGGACAGAACAAAGTGAGTTTTCTCACGCTATTGATGCGAGGGGTTGCCGCCGCTGCTTCAATAGGAATTGCAGTTTGGCTAGCAGGACTTGGTAATCCATTGGCAAGTGGAATAATGAGTATTTTCCCAGCGATTTTCACAACCAGTATGGTTGCATTATGGTTAGCCCAAGGAGAGGCTGTCCCAGCAGGTGCAATTGGTCCAATGATGTTTGGAGCACAATCGGTTTCACTGTTTGCATTAATAGTGGCTATTTGCTATCCGATGACAGATTCAATCATTGGGATTGTAGGTACATCCATTGGCGCTTGGATTGGCTCAGTCCTACTCATCAACGTCACAGTATGGTATTATCTTAAATCCAAAAATGATAAAATTGTAACACCTTGAATCCTGTAAAAATTCTCAACAGGTGCATTCAATAAAACCGACAAACCCCCTCAATTGCCGGAGGGGTGACAGTGGGAGACAAGCGATACATCCGAGATGCTTTGCACGGTGACATCATTCTGCCTGATTACATCAGTAGAATAGTTGACACCAGAAGTTTCCAACGTTTACGCTATATTCAACAATTAGCAACCTGTCACTATGCCTTTCCATCAGCCACCCATAGTCGTTTTTCTCACTCAATAGGTGTGTATCATTTAGCAACTCGCTTGGTTGAAGATTTGACTGACAGATTCCCTGGGAGAATTAGCGAGATGGATGCGAAATTAGTGCCAATAGCCGCACTTTTACATGACATTGGGCACCCACCATTTTCTCACATGTTAGAGACGCCTGAAGTGTTTGCTACATACGCTAATCATGAGGAATGGGGACGCAGAATATTGACTGACTCGGAGTGCGATATTGCCGTAGTACTTCACGAAATACTCGGTGATGAAGTTGACCGTCTTTTGGCAATAATGAAAGGTGGCGAAGTAGAGCCTTTTCTACATGAACTAGTTTCTAGTCAACTTGATGTTGATAGGTTTGATTATCTAATGCGAGACCAGTTTGTGACTGGGGCTGATGTAGGTGGATTTGACCTTGAAAGATTGTTACGATCCATCAAGATATCTGAGGATGGACATCTTGTAGTTGCTTCTGAATCAACATCAGCTGTGGAAGCATATTTGGTTACTCGCTGGCACATGTATGAATTGGTTTACTTTCACAAGTTGAGCATGTTGACTTCTGTGTATTACGTGCGCGCGCTTGCGAGGGCGAGAGAATTGCACGAAGAAGGTTCACTTCCATTATCATTGAAAATGAGAGATTTATTGTCAAACCGTACTCTTACTCCCTATCGTTATTCTCAATTGACAGATTCTTTCGTAATTGCAGATGTCTTCCAATGGGCTGATCATCAAGATGAGGTTCTTTCAGGTTATGCGAAGAGGCTGTCTAGCCGGGCGGTATTTCACAAACAATTGCGAACAGTGTTGAATCCTATGCAAGTTGATGACTTTTGGAGTGGTTTGAAGGAAATCGTTGAGATTGCTGTGTTTGATGGACATCATGATTTAATCAACGCACCACTTAGGAA
>JACNFL010000243.1 GCA_014384685.1 Methanobacteriota archaeon | reverse complement strand
TGATATTTTCTAGCAGCATTGCCGCATGTGACCATTGCTTGTCTTTGCGAGCATCGCCAACTTCCCCAAGTCGTGTATCCCACTCTTTTGCATCAGCCCAATCACTCCACTGAGCGACTAATTTCTTGCGTTGCCGCCATGCTCTCTGCACCTCAACCATCGCTTCTGCCTCACGCGTTACCTCACGAATAACCGAGTCAGCCATACCTCTTGCAAGGGAGAAGTCACCCTCTTTCAGCGCTTTGTTAGCTTGTTCCAGTCTAGCGGCAAAGTCAGTGTCATCGATTCCGCTAGCCGCCTTAACAGCCCGCCATGCTTCCTCAACGACTTCCTCTGCTCCAGTTTCGGTTTCACCGAGGTTTTCTACATGCTCTGGAACAGCCATCACCAATCCAGCCGCTTCTGCTGGCGCTTCCCTATCTAGGCCCTCTTCGGCATTTTTCACACTGTTAAAGAGTGGATCATATTGTACGCCCTCACAACCAGACAGTGCTCTTTTTGCATCTGATATTGCGGTTTCTGCTTGAGCCCAGAACTCAATAATTTCTCCAGCATGAGTCTTGGCTTTTCGGAACAACATTTCCGCTTCTCTTAGTGAACCGAGTTCCATCTCTCTGTCACCTTGAGTTAAGAGTCGCATTGCTTTCTTTGCAGTTGGAGCAATATCATCTGCTTCTGAAACTGCTCTTGCAGCATCATCACGAATATCAGTAATATCGCTAGACATTGCCAATGTCCGCTCAATATCATCTTCTGCTAGATGCATAATGGTCATCGCTTCATCAGGGTCTGTATAACCCGCCTCAGTTGCATTTTGTAGTAATGAGGCGGCTTGGTCAACTTGTATTCCTTGAGCCCGTAATTCTAGAATACGCAGTTCAAGTGTATCTCTCAACTGCTTGAATTTCTTACGTGCTTCCCGGTCTGGGTCCTTACCAAATATGTCAAACAGCGCAACCCCAAAAGCGAGTACACAGATTCCGGATGATGCAATCATCACAACACCTTCTGAAGGGTTTGACAACAGTAGTGCAGTTGCGGATGTAGCTCCTAGAAGTTGTACTAAACCACGGAACCTAACTGCTTGTAGTGAGCCTGTTAGAACACTAGTGGAAAATAGGTAACATGACAACCCAATCAAACCTAGCATAGCATGTCCTAACCTAACACTATTCGCAAGTTCAGTGTCAAAAGAAGTGACTCCAAGTAATAGCATCGGGGCCCAAGCCGCGGCCGAAAGTGAACCCAATCTTGAGCGATGTTTTGGCCCATAATCAACAAAGTCCTGCATTGCTAAAGCCAAAACCATCAGGATAAGTCCAGGCCCAAATCTGGGCATGAATTCTGCTCTACCATCAATACCTGGCCAAACATACCACGCAGCAGCCATCACCAAAGAAATCGCTGAAACTATACCCAGAGTTTCTAATCTATTACGCTGTAGTGCTAATGATTTAGAGAGTATAGAGTCAACATCCTCAACCCCCCCAACCTCTGACATCGCTTCGCGACGGCCGCTTCGTTCTCAATAAGGTGCTCCCTTCTTGGGTTGGAAAAACTAGGGGAAACACACATCAGAAAGGAGTATTATCTCTTTCTGGCCTATTTCTGTACATCAAAAATCCGAAAAGTGAGAGTAAAATGACAGCAATGATTTCGTCTGCCTTCTCAGCCCATGGTGATTTAGGAGATATATCACTTTCAATTGTGAAAGTACCTCCTTCTCCAGTAACTTGGTCAGTCCAAGTAACTTCTACACTAATTTCTCCCCGCTTAAACTCACTTACATCCAAAGGCAGAATTACCGTTGCTGGTCTATCAGCAGTTGCCTCACCTGAATCCCATTCTCTACTACATTGCTCATGGTAACAGGCAGTCACTTTTGCATTGGTTGAACCGATGTTGACAATTGTAACTGAGATCAATCCTGATTCTCCGATGACTGGTGTTCCACT
Organism: Methanobacteriota archaeon; assembly: GCA_014384685.1. The sequence continues at coordinate 2,386 of JACNFL010000243.1, read as the reverse complement.
TACATTGATTTCAACGCCACTGACAGATGCTGGAACTTGTGGTTCAACTACTGGATTGGAGATAACCTCACGGATATTTCCAGAACCGTCCATCGCGAATAATTTTAATTCGTGAGTTCCAACATTCATTTGAGGCAGTTGGTAAATCCTTGCCTCATCCCATGTACCATTTGTGAGTAATGGAAAATCATCTAAGAAAATAAACCAAACTGTATTTTCAATGGCATCAATATCGTCAAATGAGCGAGTTAGATTCAACACAATTTCACTTTCACCCAAAGCAGGATTTAGCGGTCCAATTGGATTTCCATCAACCATCACTTCCGCAGTGATGGTTGGAGGGGTGCCATCTAGTATAGTAACATCCCAACTTGTAACATTGCTATTCCCTGCTCCATCAATCAATTCCATTTCTAGTGAATAGACAGTTAATTCACGTTGTAAATGTCGTTCCTCAACCGACATATGCATCCAATTCACTTCGTTTCCTTGGTTGAATTGGTCTGCAAACCCAATATCATGTTGCTCCCAACCTTCTGATTTATTTGAGCGCCAAATTACATTGACACCCGCTCCGGAGTCATCTTCCGTTTCAGCAATCACAGTAAGAAGAGAGCCAGCCCTGACTTCAAACTCACCAACTTCTCCCAAGTAGTGAAAGTAAGGAGGAATCTGTCCTCCGGCCTCTTCTGTAGCGTTGATGTTAGCCATGGGCACTTCGCCATCGACATACAAATCAATCCACCAATTGGAACTCGCTCCATCCCAGTCACTACAAGTCAGTGTCGCATTCACCACATTGCTGTGTGAATAATTTACACTCTCTGGAATAAATGTGAAAGATTCATTATCAGATTCAGCTTGACTTTCTCCACTTTTTCTCAATTCCCAATGACTTGATAATTCCGACATTCCGGAATCACTACATTCACTAGTCAATGTAACATTTCCACTCATTGGTATTGCTAAACCGGGGCGCTCTTCCAAATGGCCATCAGCGATTGGCGCTTGATTAGGTCCTACGGTGACAGTCCACATGCCGACAGTTGGTGAAAGAGAGCGGTTCACCGTGAATGTTGATTGATTTCCTGTAAGCAGATCAATTTGTGGGCTGTATCTAACTTCCCACCCTGATGGCAGATTAACTGTAATAGGGATCGATTCTAAAGCATCACCACGAACAGGGAACCAGAAAACTCGGCTACTACCAAACGCAGCCTCACCTTGCAACAATGCCGTCTCATTCCAACTGTAGTAGCCAGCCCCGATGCTTTCATTTTGAGTTACAGAAAAATCACTTCGATTGACTACCCCATGAAGTGGATGTTCATCAAAGAGGAAAAGATGGTTGCTCTCAACCCACATATTTGCTCCATGAAACATCGAAAATCCAGCCTGTTCGCCAAACCCAAGGTTGCCATCACTATTACCGAACCACCGGTCTATTTGTCCGATTAGTCCAAGTGAGCGGTCAGGGATTTGTGCTGTACCAAAGTCAGTAGGGATGGAAAAACTCGCCTCCCAAGTTAAGTTGAACGTCTCCCCTTTTTCCGGTGCACTAGTCATGTTTAGGTACCCGTGCCCTTCCCATTTCGGACTTGGTGTCTCATCTTGATTTGTCAGTAGGCTTGTGATGTTGAGTTGGCTTGAATCATTACTTGATATTGGTTGGCCGATTCGGATTCCTTCTTCTGAATTGTAGATTTTCCATTCGCCCTCATTGGTTCTTGGGAGATTTTCATCAACTTCTCCACTCCATTCAACTAACTCCCAATAACCGGATGGTTGATGTTCAATGCGCAATACTCCAGTCTCACTTGCATTTTCAGGCCACCCAAATACCCGCATTGTTCCATTATCTGAAATTGTGATTGTATCTTCACCATTCCAACGAATCAAGGATGCATCGTTATCATTTGCCGCTGAAATCCATCCTGAACTGCCATTTGGTACTGCCAAGGTGGCGTTACCTGTGGCATTGAGAGTTGTATGTATTTGCTCGGAGTGACCCATCAGTGAAAGGGAAATATCACTTCCAGCAGTACCCGAAATGTTGAGAGTTTCATCTAATGGAATTAGTGTTACATCTGTTTCAAAAACCTCATCAGCCAGCAATTGAACAAATCCCATCCCACTTGCATAATTGGAATGGGTAACTGTGATTCTCATGGGGCCTGCAGACAGATTATCAAACACCAATCTACTACCTGGCAAGGTTTCAGGCCCTGCAACAGTCAAACCAGTCCAAGCGTCAGTAACTGTCACGACAGCACCAGACACTGGAAGTCCATTATTGTCTAGAATAATGATGTCAAGTGAAGCAGATTCAACTGACCAATTTCTGTTTTCTTCATTTTCAAGTGCGGTTGGGCAAGTGAAAGTAGTG
>JACNFL010000242.1 GCA_014384685.1 Methanobacteriota archaeon | reverse complement strand
CCTTTCATGGCAGGGTCCAAATCAAAGCAAACAGGGAGTACCACCCTCTGCTTTCACAAGAGGGGATGCCGATTCAGTAACAACTGATTTAGCACACCACTGGGCCTTTGATGATGGCTCTGGAACCAGTATCACTGATTCAATAGGAAATGCAAACTTAACTCTATTCAACAGCAATAATGGTGTTGGGTGGCAACAATGCCTGTTTGGAAATTGTTACCAATTTGATGGGGTGGATGATTATGCCAAAATTGATGTCAACGATTGGGCTGGAAACTTTTCAGTTTCATTGTGGACCAAAACAGGAAATGTTAGTCAAGACCGTTATTCATCTGCCTTTGCAGTGAATGATGTTGCAGGTGACTCTGCCTCCTTCCAAATTATGACGAGCGGGTCAAATTCTGGTGATTGGGAAGTTTATCACAATGTTTCATATTCATTTGGGGCTATTGAAGCTGGAGTTTGGACGCATCTAGCAGTCACCTACGAAAGCAATACATTGAAACAATACCTCAATGGTAAATTAATACAAACAAACGTTGTACCAAATGGCAGTATTGATAGTATTGAACTATACAAAGTAGGCGTCAACAGGGGTGGAAATACCCACTATGAAGGATTGATTGATGACTTGAAAGTTTGGAACAGAACACTACAAGATTCTGAGGTGGCAGAGGTCAATGCTGCTGCTGCTGTAACTTGTTATGACTACAGTAATGCAGGAAGTGGTGAAACATCTGTAGAACAAGATTATGATTTCAGTGATGATTTGAAAGGCCATGCATGGATAGTATATGGCTACGGCATGAAAGATGGTTGGATTGCTGGAAATTATCGAATTGAAGTAGACTCCTTTGACGATAATGGTACACTTCTTGAAACCAATACAAGTTCGAGTCAAAATTTGGCAACCTCGTGGAATTCGAAAACTATGCGTTTCAGGCCACCTGCAAACGCTTCATCGTTCAATGTCAAAATGGTTGCATTACTTGACACAGGTAGTAGAAATGGATCTGTCTACTTTGACACCATGAATTTACGAGCAATCCGTCCTCACTTTGAATGGGTTGATGGCAGTATTGCTGAGACCGCTGTGAGCACGGGGGGCAGGACTTTCGCGTGGGATGCCACATACGGACAGAGTTTGGTTGTTGATCTCTTAGAGGATGGTGTGTCAGGAGTAAAGGGGTATGTGTACGAGCCCTATCTTTCAGCAATTGGTTATCCGAATATACTCCTACCCTACTACGCTTATGGTTACAATTTCGCAGAAGTAAATTATGCTGCTAACCCCTTAATTTCATGGATGGGCACTGTGGTTGGTGACCCTAAGATGGCACCTTATTCTGATATTCTTCACGATATTGAAGTGGAGGCTGTTAGAGCAGATGGAAGATTGACGGCTGATGTCAATGGAAGTATTGATGTGCTGTTGCAAAACCTTGCACCAGGTCCTGTAAATGGCACCCTGGAGGTACGGGACAGAAATGGAAACACAATCCTTGCAAATGTTACAATCCAGATGCCTGGAGGCAATGATATCGGCTCTCGAAGAATTGTTTCAGTAAATCTTACACCAACTCGAATTGGCTTCAATGAGTATGTCATTCGCTACATTGCTAGCGACTGGAAAAATCCTGAGCGTGTTGTTGATAACAACCTCGGTATTCTCAATATTCAAGTTAACGAACCCCCGCACATCAATGATCTGGTATGCTCATCATGGACTGTAAGTAGGGGGGATACTGTTGGTTGTACAACCACAGTCAGTGATGATTTTGGTGTAGTACATAGTCGGCTTGGGTGGCGCCTCAACAGTAGCGGTGATAACTGGACTTTCATCAATTCAACTAGTGTTGATTACATCGCTTGGTATAGTGGTTTGACAATCCCAACAAATATTGAATTGGGTACTCTTGACCTTATTGCAGAAGTTAGAGATGAGCAATTTCAATACACTCTCCTCCAACTTGATAATGCAATTGTGGTAACCAATGCTCAACACAATTGGTACGGAGTACATATCGCAGGAGTAGATTCAGACGAATGGAACGGAGTTACAACGCTCTCACCGTTCACTGCTCCGAAAACCGTAGTTCGTGACACCGACATTATACTCAAATCATGCGTTGTTGATGCTGACCACGACCCCTTGACTGAGTTACCGATGATAATCACTGATAGTGGTAATGTGAGCGGTGTTGAGCCAACTGATAGTGAATTTTCAGACGTCTTTTGCTACCAAGCAACTTGGCGTTTAGATTGGGGTAGTGAAACCAGTGACGTCACAGTTTATCTCTACGATTCGATTGGTAATCTGTTTACAACACGATTGATTTCTGTATATGATGAAAAATTCAATGCAAATCTCACCCTTGTTGATTTCAATGGAGACTTGCTCGCTTTGGCAAGAGGCACAGGTGAAAGAATAGTAATTTCCCTATCTGATTATGATGACCTACTCTCAGACTATACCTATAACATAACAATTGAATGGCCTGGCCATTCAGAATATACTCAACACGGAGAAATCAAAGCAGCGAAAATGATGCGTCAAAACTCCTCAATCACTTTGGCTCCACCAGAAGCGGGATTAGTATTTGGTGAATTAATCGCCACATTGGAAATTACCGACATTGCACCAAATGGTGAAAGTCAAATTGTTGTAATGAATTGGACAATACATCTCCAACCACCCCTAGTATACGACATTGGCTTCTGCGATGGTGATGACACACCAATAACGCGAGGAGATGAAGTTCGTGGCTGGGTAATGATAGATCCTAACCGGCTGATTGAAGGGGCTACAGTCAACCTCGCTCAATCGGGTAACATCAAACCGATGCAATCGAGTAAGTGGGATTGGGATGATTGTCAATTCCCCGATTCTCCAGACTATCATTGGGGATTCATCATATTAGCAGATAACAGTTTTACAGCTGGAGATGCAACCCTGCAGATTATTGCGAGAGATGTTGATAGTTTGAGTTCAGTTGGTGAATTTACTGTTGAAATAGAGTACGGGCTTCCTGAAATCATAAACCAATCCGGAGAAGTGATAGAAGGTGAGTTGGGAGAACTTGAAGCTATTATTCGCGACCCTGACGGACAGGCAGGAACTGTGTGTACTGTCGTCATCATTGACAAAAATGGTACAACCGTCATGGAATCTGAAGTCCCGCTGCCTCGCACTGGTGTATTTGCTGCTCGTTGGATGCCACCTACTGGAGGAGCACCGTTTGCATCAACTATCGGTTGTACAGATGCACAGGGTCATCAAGTTGCCCACACAAGAAATGATATTACCCCAATGCAAATAATAGACAACAATACTAATGATGTATTGAATCAAAGTTCTGATTCTCAAGATACAAATCTAAATCTTGTAATAGGTATTGGATTTGCTCTACTAATAATTTCAATAATTGGAATCACTCTCATAGTAACGTGGTTGCGTTCTAATGAGGATGAAATTGAAGTCGGAGAATTAGATGAAGAGGAAAATGTTGAGTGGGCTGCACCTGCTGATTCGCGGGGTGAAGGGGAACAAAACATCGCTATTGCCGAAATGGCGATGGAATCCCTGAGTGATGTTTCTGAATCAGAAAATGATTTGAGTGAAGTTGAGGATGTTCTCCACTCTGAAACAATAGAAGAACATGATTCGGAACTTGATTGGGTTGATGAAAATCCACTATTAAGCCCCCCTGATGAGCCAAAGGATTGAATGCTTTACCATTCTCGGTGGCTACATGGCAGTTGGATATGTACTCATTAACATAAAACCAGGCTCAGAATTAGAAGTCCATGATGCGATCAAAGCATTAGAGATGGTAGAGGATGCAACTCTATTGTTTGGAGATTACGACCTATTAGTCAAAATGACAGCAGATTCAATGAGTAGCATTGCTGCTGCGGTGGTTGAGAATATACGTTCAATCAATGGAGTCATTGACACTAAGACCCTTGCTGGTGCTGAACTTTGATAGGATATTCATCTGTCAACCCAATACACCACCACCTCTTTACTAGAATAAACAGCAGTTGTTTAATGACTTCAATTCCTGTTTTCGGAGAATTAAGAAAGTCACTTTCCGGAATTCATCAGAATGTTATTATTTAATCTCAGATTCTATTAACCGGTCGGAAATAGGAAAACGATGGACCTCTAGCCTGTACAACTATTGCTATTCGCAATGGGGTACAGAGCCTCTAATGTGGCGCAGTACTACGTTTAGACGGGCGAATGTTTATATATGCAACGAAAAAGGGTGGCGAACACGGAGGTTATCCAAATGAGTAAGAAATATTTCGTCCTGATGGACGGTGGAAAAGATACGAGCCAAGTGTTCGCGAGCAAGCAACCTAGGGGCGCAGCCCTGA
>JACNFL010000240.1 GCA_014384685.1 Methanobacteriota archaeon | reverse complement strand
TACATGAGAAGTGCAAACAGTAGGACTTGTGTTACTGAAGGCTGCGACTTGTGTTGTTTTCTGGCACTCGCAAACAGAGGTAAAAAAAACACTAGAAGGCCTGAGAGTCCCTCACTACTAGAATTCCATCACCGGAATTCCTGGTCTGAGACTGCTGAGTTCTCCTTGCTGACTCAATCAACAGAGTCCGGGTCCCGGCCTGAGGCCGCCCTCGGCAAGGGTGTGCTGGCTGATTCCGCTACAACGGGCGTCTGTTGGCTGGGAAGAATTTCGTCCTGGGCTGAGGTCTCAACAGGGTTGACAGAGGCTTGGTCCGCATTGCGCATTGGCAATTCCCTGGCCTGAGGGCGTGTCGTCAGGGGCCATACATTTCAGAAAGGCTGCTTGCGCTTTCGACTCGCTGTTGGCTTCTCCGTGTCGAGACCTTAGCTTCATACGCCGCCTTTTGCTCATCTGAATGTTTTCCCAGGCTGACCAGTTCAAAGGCGCTGCCGATGCGGCATCTGCAGGTTTTAGCACATTTGCTTCTTTACGCATTTGCTTCACAAAGCTATCGTCTCGCGCCTGTTCAACTTGGAAGCTATCTTCGTCTTCCAAAAGTCTCTGCAAGGAAGTCTTCAAAGTCTCCATGGCTTTCGAACCAGATGCATCTTTGTGCCATGTCGCTGGATCTCTATAAAGCGTGAAGGCTGTGAAGATGCACACATGATAAAAACAGATGGCTCTGGCCACGCGCCCACTTTCAAGCACATCTTTTTCCTGTTCGATATCCAGGACAGAGTCCGTGACGCTGTTCACATCCTCTAACAACTCTTTGAGTGTTTGCTCGAAAGTAGCCATTTTTCCACATTTCGCTGCCATGGAAGTTTGATATTTCTTCTCATCGATCCCTTGTTTCAAATCGGCCACGAACGTCGCGACTTGTTTCACTAAGCGTTTCAATGCTTCTTCTTTGAGTTGATACATGCTTAGCAGGATAGTTCTGATACGTTTCTCTTCGTCCATCACGAAGGAAAAATTCTTTTCATCGGAGACACCAGAACTGTTGACATCTTCAACCGCCCAATCGGGCCACTGAGCAATCAACTGAGCAAGACTCTTGTGCACTTCGGCAAAGATAGAGAAATCACGTCTTCCATCCTCGCCTAAGGCGGCACTCTTCCTCAAAGTAATCAATAGTTTCTTTAAGAATTTCAAAAATACAGCGAGTTCGCAATCAGTGGCTGCCGCTGCATCTGATGGGAGTAAACCATCTAGTTTGTGTCCGACTGCACTAATCTGTTTCCTGTCAACAGTTTCTCCTTGCCCAACGGCGAAGAGAGATAATAGCACCTTTGTAGTGCTGTAAACACCTTGTCTTTTCTCGATCTCAGAAGGCGTGATCCTTTGAATCAACTTTTGCAATGTTGTCATGTCCTCTTGCGACAAACCAGCAGAGAGAATTCTCCTGCAGTCAAATGCACCTAACTGATTTCTCGCGTCGGCAGTCCATGTCTGATCCGAATGCAAGGCTTGTATGGAAGAATTCGCACTGCAAACGATGCACAACAGAACGTCATACAAATCATTTGAGAGTTTTTCGAAATCCTGCACCTGAGTATGCATTCTCTTGCGTGCTGGCAATTTGTTTAAAACCTGCTCAGAGAGCTGCTTCTCAAGATATTTCTTACAATTGGCTTCCTCGAGAGCTGATCGGTAGACGTGCCAGTAATTCTCTGTGGATGTGATTGCAGACTCCGATTGCTCTGCAACCACGTGTTCATTCGCCACTGTTTCTTGAGCTTGACGAAGCGCGGCACTCACCATACCTTTGACGATGCGCTTATGAAAAACCAACACGAAATCAAATAATGAGGCACGATTCAATGACAACTTTGAAAAAAGGTTCTTCAAAGATTGCGTTTTGTTTTTGGGTTGCTGTGCTTCTAAAGCTTTCAGAGCCAATTCCTCGACCTCTTCCACTCGAGCCCAAACCTCATTGAAACTTTCAATTTCGAATTCTTCCCCCTCTGTGACATCATATGTACTGACAAAGTCAGCCACACCTTGCTCATGATCATTCACCATCTCTTCAATCTCGAATTCTTCGCTGATCTGATCGAGGTGTGCCTTCGCTTGTGCTAGCAATTGTCGGCCAGTGTGCGACACTGCCAAGCGATGCTCCAATGGATTCTTTAGACAAGACGTTTCCACTGCCACGTCACAGACGGACTTGGACTCCGGAGTTTCCAAAACGAAGGAATACTTTTCCAGCAATGCTTTGAGCTGCCGACCTGTGCTGTTCTCCAAATCCATCAGCGCCAACCATTCTTGATATCCCTGAAGAGTGTCTTCTGTCAACAAAGAGTCCGTCGTCAGCCCACTCGCCTGGCGGAGAAATTCAATAACTGCATCTTTGCTTATCGATGCAGCAGTGATGTTCTTCTCCAATTTCGGGTCATCGAGCATGCTCACGAGCACATTCACCGCAACAGAGTTGGCAGCATCTGACACCTCATTCTCAGAGAGGTCGGCTTCTTGCAATTTCCACAGACATACATGCGAACTTTACCCGGCTCAATAGTCGTGAAATCGACTTTCTTGCGGCGACGAGTATCATGAACTCTCAGTCCCATCCTATCATTCTCGGCGGGTCGCTCACAACACATGGTTTTAACCCCCTCCGGCGAGCCATGTCCATGGTTAAGGGGTCCAACAGTGGTACCGGCGTTGTCAACATGCAAGGCAAAGTGGTGCTGATAACTGGTGCAACCCGAGGTATCGGTCGAAAAGTAGTCCACGGAATAGCACCATTTGGTGCTACAATGATTGTCGTTGGCCGAGATCAATCAAGGATTGATGAAGTAATTTCAGAGGCTAAGGCTATTGATGGGTGTGGACCGATTTCAGGCGAAGTCTGTGATCTGCTAGAGCAGGATGAAATCCGCGCACTTGCAGAGCGCATCAAGAGTCAGCATTCGCAACTCGATGTATTAGTCAATAATGCTGGAGCTATTTTCACTGAGAAAATCAAGACATCAGCAGGATTTGAACGTACTTGGGCCCTCAATCACAATGCTTACTTTTTGCTTACTAGCCTTCTCAAAGACCAACTCATTTCTTCCCCCGCAGCACGGGTAATTTCTACTGCCAGCGAAGCACACAGACCGGGTAAAATGAGGTGGGATGATTTACAATATGACAAACGTGGAAACATGGGCGGTTGGTCCACTTACTGTCAATCAAAGTTGGCAAATATTCTATTCACCAAGGAATTAGCACGTAAGTTGGATGGAACCGATGTGACTGCAAATTGCATTCATCCAGGATTTGTCAATACTGGATTTTCTCGAAACAATGGTTTCATTGGCCGATTGTTGATGGCCTTGACTTGGCCGGTTCAACGCCGCGATAGCAAGGGTGCTGAAACAATCGTTTGGCTAGCCGCATCTGAGGCGGCTCGCAAGCATAACGGCGATTATCTATACAATCACAGGCTTGGTAAATTATCAAAGGCAGCAAAAAGTGACGAAGATGCCGCTAAACTTTGGCGACTCTCCGAACAAATGACTAACACTAGTGATTTGTGGTAATTAATGCTCGACTCTATTCTTCAGTAGCTTCGCGCTGTTTTCTAATCCAAATAAATGATTGAACACAGAGATATGTGTAGATACTACCGAGCACCAAGAGAATGGTATGTGAAGCGATGAGCAGAGTGCTACTCTCATCATTCATGATAACCATAGGTAAACGCAATCCACCAAGAGCGCAAAGGAGGCCAAACATTGCAGAGATGTGCATGAACATCTTTCGCTTATCAGGATTTAATTTTGATAAGAGACCCATGAGTCCTATTGGCCCTCCAACAAACATTGGAATCATCGCTGTCATACTTGCCATGTCGCTGATGACATAGGCGGCCACTCCCCACAGGGTGAAAACTAACCCAACAGCAATCGAAATTTCTGGCATACTTCTACCGGCAAAGGTGTATGTTTGTTCAGACATGATACTGGGTAGTGGCGATTAGTTTTGAAGGCGATGGTTCTATGCAGCTATTCTTCCTGAATTAATGATGATTATAATTTACTGAACCTTTGGCATCTCCTTAGTGAGATATCATCTCAGTAAAGCGATGCATGCTTTGCTCTAGCCTTAGCAACTTTAGGGCCTACAACCGCTACGCAATACGGATTGTTTGGGTTGTTAGCGAAGTAATCATGGTGATAATCTTCAGCAATGTAGAGATGTCCCAGCGGAGAAATCTCAGTCACAATTTCATTGTCAAAATTCGCTTGGCATTGTTCAATTACTTGTTCAGCAGTAATTCTCTGTTGTTCATCAGCAGTAAAGATGACACTTCGATAATGAGTACCAATATCTGCGCCCTGACGGTTGAGTTGGGTCGGGTCGTGTAGTGTGAAGAAC
>JACNFL010000200.1 GCA_014384685.1 Methanobacteriota archaeon | reverse complement strand
GAAAGAACCTGCTTTAGACAACCCTATTGTTCAACACAGAAATTTCCATGGCACACCACATATTGGAGCAGCCACCATTGAGGCCCAATCAAGAATTGGCGAGGAGATGGCTACTTTGCTCATTGATTTCTTTAATGGAAGGAAACCAAAATCAATGCTAAACCCTGAGATTTTTTGAAGTAATCATTCAAGTTTATGCATGGTAATTAGATGACTGGAAAATTCTTCTAATTCAGGTGGTATTTCAATACCGGAAATTGGTTTACCCCTACCTAGTCCTGCCTCGTTCTTTGCAGCCCAAACATCTGAATTAAATTCTGTAATCATTGAAGAATATCCGCGTAATTTGTCTCCCAATTCACCTTCCCCCAATTCACTAATAGGCAACTCGGGGAATTCACGGATATCAACCGCTGACACCCCATATAATGTGGACGAAAGATGGTGGCAAAGGAATGGGCAAATAGGGCTAAACATTGTCAGTAAATCTCGTACAATTCGATGTACAGTCCATGCTGCTCCAAGGTCATCATTGTATAGTCTTGTTTTTGCCATTTCAAGCCAATGGCTTGGGAATACGCCAGTACCAAAATTTTTCATCGCTTGGGCAGCAGTATAGATGTCTATATTTTCCCACGCACTACAAACAGTTAGATTCACTTGAGCGAATTCCGATAATATCCAACGCTCTGAAATACTTAAATCAGAAGGAGCTGAATCTAAATCATTTGGGATTTCAAACTGACTAGCAAACCGAGCCACGTTGAATAATTTTGTGAGAACCCCGTAATATTTTGCCTCTATTTCTTCGGGGTTGATTTGGAAGTCATCCCCGACCTGTGCATCACAAGCCTTCCATAATCGGAAACATTCTGATCCTATTTTGTTGGCTTTGAGATTAACCGTTTTATTTGGTCCTTTTACCTTCCATGAACCAGTCCTACCACCAGCCCCACATTCTAAAACGGAATTAGCGTCAATTCCATTGCCTAATGACTTAGACATTTTTCTACCCCAGGGATCCATTCCAAGACCGTCAATCCACACATTCTTGAATCCCGGTTTGTCAAAAAGAAGGGCGGATTTCAGCAAGGTGTAATACAGCCATGTGCGGACAATTTCCTTTCCTTGAGGCCGTATACCGGTTGGGAATGCACGTTCAAATGTATCATTATCATTAAGATAACCTGAAACAAAGAGGTTTGAATTTGAAGAATCCATCCAAGTGTCAAACACTTTTTCTTCTCCTTGAATATCTCCTAGACTTTCCATCATGTCACACCATTCACCTAGGTCTTCTTTTGTTTCCCTATCTAACACTCTTGAATTTGAAGGTGGGCTTTCGCACCAAGGTTGAACATAGGTACCGGTTGGTGGAACGATGACTTTCTGTTGGTCTTCTGAATACCAAATTGGAATCTCAGTATGATACCAACGTCGTCTACTTATTGGCCAATCAATTGAGATATTTTCCATCCAATCTAACAGAAATTGTTTGTTACGAGGGGGTGTGAAATTTATTTCATCAGCTAATTCAGCAATCCTATCTTGTTTGTGGGTCTGGCGGATGTACCATTCCTTCAACAAAATAATTTCAACCGGGTTTTTCCCTCTCTCTGAAACTGGTACTTCTTGCTGACGATCTTCTATCAAAACTATTCTGCCTGCTTCCTCAAGACTCGTAATTACTGCCTCACGTGCATTTAGAACAGTCATTCCAGACAAGGGGCCGCTGATTTCAGTCATACATCCATCTAATCCAATCGCTTGGAAAGGGGTCAATCCTAATTCCCTGAAAACAGCCACGTCATTCTGGTCACCAAAAGAACAAATCATCAAAACACCAGAACCGAAATCAGATTTTACAGATGGGTGAGCTCGGATTTCAACGCTAGTCCCTCGGCCCTCTACCTCCACAGGAAGGTGTATTTGCTGGCCTACAAGATGCAGGTATCTTTCATCATCCGGATGGACTACCACAACGCCGCAAGCGCAAATTAATTCGGGGCGAGTGGTGGAAATTGTGATGTCTTCGCCACTTTCAGTTGTCCATTTGACATCAACAAGTTGAGTCATTCTCTGTAATCTTTCAACTTCTGCATCTGCAATCGTAGTGCCTTCTACTGGGTCGTAAATGTTCGGGCGTAAATCCTCAACAATTTCCCCTCGCTTGAATAAATCGACGAAAATTGCCTGTGTTACTGCACGGTATTCAGGAGAATCTGTAAGATATTCTTTGGCGAAATCACAAGATAATCCCACTCTACTTGCTGTATCCCGCATTGCTTGAGTAAATTCTTCAATTGTTTCTTCACATAATTTTAGGAATTCTGCTCGGTCGTAAGTTTTCATCTTTCTATCTGTGTTTTTCTCGACGGTGAATTCAATGTTGATACCATTTCTATCAACACCCCAAGGAAAGTATACCTCTTTACCCATTAAACGCTGGCTCCTAGCAATTACATCAATCATAGAATATTGGGCAACTGCTCCAATATGCCAAGTTCCACTAGGGTATGGCGGGGGTGTGTCAATCACAAAGAGTTCTTTTTCCGATGTGGGGTCAAATCCATACCTAGAATTGTATAGGTCTTGATCAGCATAATGCTCTTCTTGGATTCGCTTTTCTAAGTCAATTGTCCATCGCTTATCGGTTATACGCGGATCTGCCATTAATTATCCCACCAAGGCCCTCTCACACGTCAACAGCAAGCATCCTCAAACTAGGGGCGCTAAGTCACCATTCATGAGGATACCGCTTTTTCAAAACACAGAGCATTGACCTTAGACCCCTACGTGATTGATAATTTGGCTAATTTCCGGAGGGCTGCAATCATGCAAATTGCCATGCATTTGGATGAGATATTAAAGGCGGGCTTGTTGGCAGGGCGTAATGGTGGCTGACATCTCTGAAGAAGGGGGAAATAGAAAGGCGCCAGAGAAACACCCCACAACACGACTTACAGAAAAAATAAGTTCCACTACGAGTATCGTCAAAGGTAAACTCAGTGACTTTGATTCTGAATCAGCATTAGAAGCAATAATGGATGCTCCACGGAGAATTCAAAAAGAACTCCGTAAAATGACAATATTCGGCTCATTAACTAGATTTCCAGCGCCAACGGTGGGACTATGTGTACTGATTACAATGTTCTTCCTATTCCACTCAGGCATACTAGACAAATGGACAGGGACATCCTCATTGAATGTCAACGGTGATTTGGAGGTCTATCTGCCAGAAGGTTCAACCGTTAAGGAAGATTTAGCAACAATTGAAGAAGATTGGACTACAAATGCGATGATCATCTATGTTGAATCTGAGAATCAAGGTGTGACAAATGTTGAGGTTCTCAAACAACTTGATAAAATCGAACGACAATTGAATAAGGTTGTTTCAGATGGTGGTGAACAAGATGGAATTATCTATATTTTATCAATATCTACTGTGGTCAAAGAAGTGAATTCGTCAGCACCAAGAGTTGCAAAGGCGTTTGTCACAAATGCTCTTGGTGGAGATAACCTTTCTCAGCAAATCAATGACCAAATAGATGACCTCGGTGACACATTAGGTGGATACAGCATACCAGATGACCAAAATCGTGTAAACCAAATCATCGGAGAATTACCGCCGAATGCTAAAGATAAACTCTATCGTGATGTCGGAGCAGGTGCACTGTCAACGGTTGGATTTCCAAATAGAGCAGTAATTGTCGTAGGTGTTGTTGATACTGGATTCCAAGCATCAGAAATTCCCGAGGTTTGCAAAACTGGAGGGCAGCGTGAGGTCGAAGCATACACTGATATCATCGCATACACAGAATGCTGGATTGAACAAACGTCATTTGAAAATAATTGGAACGAAGAAACTTCAGCTTGTGAAGATAGGCCCGATGGGCAAAATGGTACTGCGCCTCAATGTATTGGCCTGACCATGACCCTAACAGGACCTGTGCCAATCACTAATTCGGTGACAAAATATTCCTTCGTTCTGTTTTGGCAAATTTTCCCCATGGGTGTTGTTGCTGTGGCATTTGGATTATTCCTGTTTCATTCTGACTTGATTCAAACAGGGAAGGTAAGGGTGATTCAAGGGATTAAGGTAGTCATCATATCTGGACTACCAACTTTGTGTTCTGTATGGTGGACTTTGGGGCTGATCGGCTATCTCGATTATGAGGTGACGATGACTGTTATCATTGTGGGTCCGATATTACTTGCGCTGGGTGTATCATATGGGTTGCACATCACCAACAGATATGCAGAGGAATCGGGAACCCCGCAAGAAAAAATGGCTATCGCAATTCAATCCACTGGTAAAGCGGTTTTGCTATCTGCAATTACTACTGTAATAGGTTTCATTTCTCTCGTTATTACCCCAATGGCTCCAATTAAAACGGTTGGACACGCCCTTGCTGGCGGG
>JACNFL010000119.1 GCA_014384685.1 Methanobacteriota archaeon | reverse complement strand
GCTGTATGGTGGAATGGTGTAAATTGGCATACTGTCAATGAAGTATACCAATCAGCTCACCAATAAGTGATTGGTTTGGGCAAAGTATAGAACCCTAATAATTGGTTAGTTTTGCTGAACATTGACCGACCGCTTCATGAAGTCAAGCAAGGGGGCCTTCTTTGTGAATTGGTCTGCGGATGACCCTAGCACCCTTGCAGTGGTAGTAATTTTACTAGTATCTCCCATCTTACTAGTTATCCCCACACAGAGGTTGTGGAGGAGACTTGTATTGAAGTCAGATAAACACAAAAAATACAGAAAAATCGTTAACGGAATCCTGACTCACGGTTACCCATTACAAATTTTCCGAGCATCGTTGGATAAAACCGCTCGAGGCTTCAAATTAGACGAGAAAGAACAAGGGAGGGTGGAAAGTGACATTCTCTATCCTTTGAACACAATGCATTTTCTGATTTTACCATCAATGATTTTATGGCCTATTCTGTCAATCTTTGCAGTTTTCTTGATATTACCTCTTATTCCATTACTTCGTTTCACTGAATGGGTAATGATTGACAAAGGAGTTCTTGCTTGGATTGTAAAAGTGATTAAGAAATACACTAACTGGCAATTAATTGGCGTCCCTAAATTATCTAGGGATGCTCGTAAAGGTGATGTGTGGATACAGGCTTTACATCGTATGCCAACAACTGTATTCCTGGGTTTGTTTGCTTATTTAGTAGTACACTATCTGGATTTTCTACCAGATATTTTTGCTTTAGCGATAGCAGGTATTGTCTATTTGTTGTTAGCTTCTCTTGCTATTATTACAGCAGTTGCGATCGATGGTGAGTTAGCATTTGCTGATAATGCCCAAAGAAGAATAATTCCGCTTGAAGCAATTCTACAAGATTTGTTAACTCCAGTTATTGGTGCCGGGCTACTTGTCCTAATAGTTAGGCAAGTTTTCCTAACAATCAGTTACCCTGGTGAAGGTTTGCATGACCCTATTATTTTTGCAATTTCAATAATGGTTGTTCTTTACACTGCCACAATAGTCGGTGCTTTGATTGAATGGGCTGTAGGAAGACGAGGAAAAATTATTCGCAATTCTTTCCATAAACGCTTGATTGATGACGAAAACCCAGAACTTTATTCATTCACTAGAAATAAAGATGGAAGCCTAAACCTTCGTAAAATTTGCATGCTAGAGGAATTCTTCGTAAACGATCATCGTTTCCCAGAGCAGTCATTAGAAGCATCAATCAGATTTGAGGATCTAATGGCGCTACCCTCTCTAGTTGAGGAGGGTGTGGTGACTTTACCGCCTAAAAAACCAGAAAGAAAACTACAGGCTATAAAAGAATTAACTGTTAATGAAAACACTGTAGAAGAGTGATTGAATTCTGTTTCAATTGAAACTACTGCCGCAACTACATGCCTTCGAAGCATTTGGATTCTCAATCTTGAATCCGCCACCCATTAGAGAATCTTGGAAATCAATTACAATACCTGAAAGTAAACTACTGTCAAAATCAGAAATTGCAATTGGGATTCCATTTACATCACCAAATTGATGTCCCAATTGCTCTGGCTTATCACCAATCTGCATATCGTATAGGTATCCAGAACACCCACCACGATGAACCGCAAGAGTGAGGACAACATCTCCTGGTTCAGTATTGAATATATCTCTTAGTTTATTGACTGCAATATCGGTCAATATCACATCCAGTGGGACAATTTCAAACCCCTCTTCATCGCTTGTCTCAGAAAGGACCCCACTATCTACCGGACAATCCATATTAGTTCCTACCGCTAATGGTTGATTAATTCATGCATCAATTTGGTCAAAAATAATGTCAATACAGCAATGTTTGTTATCTTCGCCAGTACATTGTCTTTCAACAGCAGCAGTCTTGACGCCAAACATGGTCTCCACAATCCCTTCAAGAATCCCTTCATCTAAATGGCAGAAAGGCCCTCCGAATTGAGGTGCCTGGCCACAAGAACCAGCATCATGAATTTTTATTGATTGAGGGGGATTACCAATTATTTCCATTTCACCCATTCCCATTTCATCCCATTCTTTTATTAGGTGATTCCAAAATTCTTCGTCGGTTTGAGTGGTATCTTTGGTATTGGTCACGATTTCCTCACCGATTCTGCGTCCAACTGTTCGCATCAAATCTGAAACATCTATTCCTAGTAGTTCCAATTCGGGTAGATTTGGTTGTGGGGTGAGGTATTCATCTCCTTGGCGAAGAATCGCATTGGTCCAATTTTCATTATCCGGGTGTTGGTCCTGAAGGTCACGGGCAACAATTTCTTTGAACCTTCTATAGAATGAACCAGCTCCAAGATTTATTTGTAAAGGCTCAATATTTTCGCCTAATTCTACAAAAGTTCTAGCGGTTGACAAGGGTGTTGCATTTTTCCACGTAGCAGCGATCAAGTCAGTCTGTGCAGATAGGAATTCAGGTGCTTCAATGATGAGTGCGGCATCTTCTTTGCCGCGACCAACTGGGTTGGTTTCCATTGAGACATTTTGAACAGCAACATCCCCATCCACGATACAACCGTGCATTGATACTGATTCACTATGCCTTATTTCTACAGCCGAATCTAATTGTTCATAGAATTTCAGAGTTGTTTTATCAAGACAAGCTAGAACTTTCACACTAACCCCTCTTTCTACGGCATCATTTGTAGCCTTCAAAGCACCCGTTTTAACAAGATGTAGAATCCCATATTTCCCCAGGATTAACCAAACGGTTGATTCAGCATCATCAATTATTCTTTCAATTGCTGCTTGAATATAACTACGTTCTTTTACAACTGAAAAACTCGGTTCCTTCAAAGGTGAAACATGAGATGTAATTACATTTTTACCTTCATTGAATTCTTCATAATGGGCTTTGATGCGCCGTAATTCTTGTTCTTCGTGATTGATTAACTGTTGAAAAATTTCTGTTATCGATAAGCCCGTAAATCGCATTGGTTTATCCAATGTAGCCATGACTAAACCACGTTCTTGCAATCGTTTTAGCGTGTTATAGGAGTCCATTCTACTAATCCCAATTTCCTTTCCAACTTCACTAGCTTTTAGGGGTTGGGATGTAGATAATAGGATTACTACGCGCGCCTCTTTCTCTTCCAAACCGATGTCCGTCAGACGAGTGTGAAGGGGGGTTGAGTCCTCATCCATGATAATGGGCGAACATTCAACTGATTTTAACCAATTGATATGTTGAGAAAATCTAACGAAGCATTAAGTTGTAGAATAGATACAGCATATTGTGGCAGAAGAGGCGACCAAGATAACCCCTGTCCAAGTTTGGTCCGGTGGTGAAATATCCACAGGTAAGGATTCACTTGTTAGCGAGGCTGCTATTGAAATATTAATAGATATTGATGGTGAGCAGAAAAAATTAGGAATATTGTTGCGGACACCTGGTGAAGATGCAGAATTAGTAACTGGGTGGCTACTGGGAGAGGCAATAATTCAATCTAAATCATCAATTCTAGGAATTGAATCTTCGCCTGACCGAGTTGTTGTCGTAATGGATCCAAAGAAGTTTGATTTGTCTGATTTTAATGAGCGTAAATTTCCAATCACATCTAGTTGTGGATTATGCGGTAGAGAAACACTTGATGGGTTAATTATTCCCAGCCGTTTAACAATCTCAGATGAACAATGGGTGTCCCCAGAAGTGTTAACACAACTACCACAAAGACTCACTGATTCTCAGGACCATTTCAAAACTACTGGTGGACTACATGCTTGCGCACTTTTTGATTATGAAGGAAATTTAATTTCTGTTCGAGAAGATGTTGGTAGGCACAATGCTTTGGACAAATTAATTGGTTCAAGGTTGATTGCAAATGGTTTACCAGCAGAAAAACAAATTCTAATGTTGTCAGGTAGAATTGGTTATGAATTGATACAAAAGGCAGCATTAGCTGGAATCCCAGTAATTGCTGGTCTTGGTGCCCCCTCAACTATGGCAGTTGATGCTGCTAGAGAAGCCGGCCTCACCTTGATTGGTTTTCTCCGCAGTAACCGATTTAATGTCCATACTGGGGCTTGGAGACTTATTGAATAGTGAAGTTGTTAGAGGGGTATCTACGGCGAGCGATTTGAATAAGTGGGTTATCAGGTAGTTGAGTAAGATGACGAAACGCGATACCAGAGCAACCACTCCTAACCAAGAGGAACGGCTAAAGATAGGGAAACCAAAGCAAGTAGCAGCAGGATTTGCAGGGGTCTCTAAATCATTTGGAATAGGATTGGGAGAAGCTGGAATGCGTCGCACGTGGGGTGCGATGCGAACGGTCAACAAGTTCGATGGTTATGATTGTCCGGGGTGCGCTTGGCCAGATCCTGATGATCACCGTAGCGGATTTGAATTCTGCGAGAATGGTGCAAAAGCATTTGCCACCGAGGCAACGAAAA
>JACNFL010000237.1 GCA_014384685.1 Methanobacteriota archaeon | reverse complement strand
GGCGACGGTCAAATCCAAAAATCCCCGGTTTAAAAATTTGGGGTAAAACAGGAAATGGTACATCTTTGTGACCTTTGAATCCGGTTAGGAGTCTTCTGTGACCTCGTACACTTTCATAGAAAAGATGTTCTGGGTCATCATCAACTTTGTTCAGAGTTTCCGAATGCGGTTCTCTCCAGCAGTAGGTGCAGGCGAGATTACAGGTGTCAACATTTGGTGCCATCTGCATGCATCCAGAAGATTCAATTCCGTAGAATGTGCCTTTGTAGCAGTGACGGTCATTTTTGAGGTCCTCTTTAGTCCAGTGGCATACTTTGACCCCACCGTGTTCTCCAACTAGTTGGTAAGATTGTTTGGCCAGAGTGACAGCAATTTCAGGCTCGATTTTACTCTCGCTGTTATACAATGTAAGTGGGCTTCCCTTTGCAGTCATTACGCGCACCTCCGACAAACAGGTTCCACAGTGGGTCAGTGTCAGTAGTGCTAACGGCGAGCAACCACTTTGACTTCAACCCGCCGTTTGATGAAAGTCTAAAATCTAGTGATTTTAAGCAAAATTTCCCGATTGATAATCCATGAATGCTTGTTGTATTTCATCTTGGGTATTCATCACAAATGGACCATGCCTTGCAATTGGTTCATCAAGTGGCTGTCCTGCTAACAGCAGTAATTCAGCACCCTCATCAGCATCTTCTGGAACTGAAAACGTGACTTCGTCACCATCTGTCAGAATAGCCATTTCCCCATCGCTAACCTGCTCATTTTCTTCACCGACTTGTAATGCTCCTGCAAAGCAGTACACTAGGCCATTCAAACCATTCTCTAATGTTTGATTCATTGACGCACCTGGGAGCAGTGAAATATGGAGATATGTGATTGGTATTACCGTATCAATCACCGCTGAAACACCTAAACTTTCACCGGCAACAACGACTACTTTGGCCAATCCATCATCAGACGTTGCAGTAGGGATTTCAGCAGCAGGCACATCTTGGTAACGAGGTTCCATCATCTTTTTTTCAGCAGGGAGATTAACCCAGATTTGGAATCCATGCATCACTCCTCCTGATTCTAGAAAATCAGCAGGCGGCATTTCTGAATGTATGACTCCTTTACCTGCAGTCATCCACTGGACATCACCAGGGCTCAAAAGCCCAGAATTACCTGCTGAATCTTGATGTAAAACACTGCCTTCAAGAAGATATGTGACGGTCTCAAAACCTCTGTGTGGGTGTGAAGGTGCACCGATAGCACCACCAGGCGGCCAGTCTATGGGCCCCATTTCGTCGAGCAAAAGGAATGGATCTGTGAGGCGTCCTAGGGCAGCAGGTCTCCTAACTGGAAATCCGCCACCTTCTAGCATTCGGTGGGTGGGGACAATTTGAGCAATCGTTCGCATGTTTACACGTATCCGTAATATCTTTTTTAAACAAGGTAGTATCAACTTTTAGATCATTGAAAAGTGGTTTAAGTAGTTAATTTACACAATTTTGACACCTTTCGGCCAAAGCACTAGAATCAGAGTTTTTTCTCGAGTTTTTGGGTTATGTGTGGTTTCTGGGTCCATCCATACTAGGCTGCCCTGTGGGTACGTCCCTGACTCGTCGTACACCTCGCCACGCAAGACTAGGTAGGCTTCTCCACCTGGGTGCATGTGGGGCATAAACGCCTCCACCTCAACTTCTGAATCTGCGTCGTACAACACTAGTGAGCAATCGCCTTCGCGGGCAAGCTTGCCAAGACGGACGCCGGTTCCAAAGTCCTTCCAGCGGATATTTTCTTCAAGCCATTCGTCATCAATTGAGATTCCGAGCCAATCTGACAAGTCGTGATTGAATGCCATTACTTCCCGTAGGGAAGGATTTCACACATGAGCCTTCGGGCGCAGACTTGATGGCAGATGAAGTCATGTCAGATGATATGGCAGAGGTGATTTTCATCCCTTCATTGCCGCCCGCATCGCCGTACGAAGGCTATCTCTACATGCTAGTTATACCTCTATTATTGAGGTTGATTTTGGTTCTTCCACCATTAATTGACTTGATTTCAAAATTTTCCCCAGACCGTAAAATTCTTTTTCAGGCAATTAATTCATTAAAAATTAAGGGATTATGGGTCATTGTATTCAATGAGGTATTGGCAATTTTCTTGCCATTTATTTTAGCACTTTATGCTCGAACATTGTTTGACCCTATTGGTTGGGAAGGCTGGAATGAAACTCCTACAGAAGCAATTTATGCGTTATTGATAGCGGGAGGATTGTGGTTGTTTGGAGATTTTCTGAGAGTTACACGCACTCGCCGACTAATACGCTCGATATCTGAGCGAAATAGAGTGGTCGTGAAACTTACTGCTCAGGGTCTATCTCATGCCCGAGGTGCGCTTGGATTCATTGGTGGCTTGCGCTTGACTGGCAAAAAGCAGGAAGTTGTAGATGTAGATGAGAATCAAAATGATGAAAGTGATTCCAAAAAATCAATTTTGGGAACTTTACTTGGGGCAGGTGGTATTGCTGGAGAAAAGGGTCTTGAAGTCGCAGATGCGGCACTTGGCGTTGTTCGAGATAAGGCAACCGACCTTTCCAATAAAATGGATGACCAAATTCAAGCAGGTGTCCGTCAACAATCAAAAGTTGCTCTAAAACTACTGATTAGAGATTTGTTGATGAGCGTTGGACCGATTGTAGTTCTTGTTGGACTTTACAACGTTTGGTAATTCAGATTTCATCATCGTCAAAGACTTCAACTTCAGCCCATCTCTTGACAAACTCGGTGAACTTTGAGGTGAATCTTGTTGCTCGCACAGTGTGATTGTCAACCCAGTGGTAGTTTCCCCCGCGAGGCTTGTTGTACAGAACTCCGTGATACTTGAATCCGTTTTTGTCTAACCATGCCTCACTGACCTCAGCATGCTCATCAGTACGGCTAGTGAAGAAAGTGATTATGTGGCCCTCTTCGAACCACCCGTTGATGACTTCAACAACTCCATCAAATACCTCTGCGTCAGCCATTCTCCATGCTTCTTCGTTGGGTATATCTTCACAAACGGTTCCATCAATGTCAATGAGGTAATTCTTACAACCTTCTGGAAGGCTTGGGCTCATTGCTTTTCCACGAGCGTCAATTTGGTCAACGAGGTCTGTCATGGGCGGGCCGCATCGCGGGCGCTTCATGAATCCAACGCACGCTGGCCAAGCATTGCGAGGGTGCCTGGGAAATTTTCAGAGGACGCGGCTTGCCAGATTCTTATGTTCTGAAATCCTGCATTTTGTAGAGCATTTTCCACTCATCAATACTCATTGTTGTCATGTGAACATCGAGTTTGTCAGGCCAATCTAGGCTTGCCTTGTGTTCAAGATAATGATCAACTCCAGCAATCAGCCACCCGCCATCCTCAAGCCACTCATCATGGATTTTCGTTAGCATTTCTTGGGGGTTTTTCAGATAGTAAAGGAATTCCATAGTGTGAACTAGGTTAAACTGAGTTTCAGGTGTCCATTCGGGTAAATTTTCCACATGGTATGTGCCACTGGGGTCAATTACTCGAGCGTTAGTAATCATCTCACTCGCACCATCCACACCCTCGGCTCGGCTGGCTCCTAGTGTTGTGAGTTTGCGGACTACCCATCCGTTGCCACAGCCGATATCAATAGCTGAGAATGGCTGTGGTAGATTCGGAATAGCCGACTCTAGCATCTCTGAAACTGAGGCTGAATGGCCCTTTTCCATACCAATATCACGGCCTTGTTCAGCCCACTCTGAAAAAACATCAGTTGCTAGTCTTGTAGGATGCATGTAATTCAACTCAATTTTGTGCTGTCTTTTCTTCATTTTTCATAACGAGAAATTTTTTCTCACCGGGTGCAACTAGGATTACCCAACATATTCCTGAGAGCACTTGTAGGACGGCAAAAATCTGGATGCCTTCGCGCAGTGTCATGTCAGTGTATTCCAACAGGAGGCTTGCAGCCAGTGTCGAGAATCCGTTTAGAAGTGTCATCAACAGGAAATCCGTGCTGAACACGCGGCCGCGCCAAGCATCCTCACTTCGCTCCTGTAAGAGCACCGTTGACAGCACCCAGTTGGCTCCACTCGCCGCATGTCCAAAGGTGACGAGCGCGGCAATCCACGGCGACCATTCGAGCCACCCAATGGTCACATAGGCCAGCCCACAAGTGCTGACCAGCCAACCCAGCCAGAACGGCCAGCGACTGCGATCAGTGAACGCGTAGCGAGCAAGGATTGGCCCTAATCCTGTGCCGAGTCCTCTGGCAGCAAACAGAACTCCAATTCCAGCGGCGAAACTGCCAATCCCCATATCGTCTCCAACAAGGACGAGCATGTAGACCAGCCCACCTCCGAATACGCTCCACAGCGCCTTGGCGGTGATGATTCTTCGAACTGGAGGCGTTGAGAAGATGATTCGAAATCCATCGGCGATGGTGCCTGCAGTGATGATTCTTCGAACTGGAGGCGTTGAGAAGATGATTCGAAATCCATCGGCGA
>JACNFL010000235.1 GCA_014384685.1 Methanobacteriota archaeon | reverse complement strand
CCCAAGATCTGCAACGATAATAGCAGTAAAACCATCATCATCTAAGTCAACGATGTGAGTTCTTACAGGGGCAATGAAGCCTTGGTCAAACACCTGTTCAATACATTCATTCTCGTCACAAATAGTCCTAGTAATTGTCCCGTCAAGAGGGTGTGTTGCAAAAATTTCATCCACACCATTACCATCTAAATCTGCTAACCTAATGTTAGCAGTTGTGACTCCTTCTGGGTCAGGCAAATATTCTATTGTTGAAAGGCCCTCTTCACATGGTTCTTCTTTTGGAGGTGAAACGCAACCAGATAAACAAACACCAAAAAACATCAGTATGATGAGAATTGGATATAGTCGCATGGTTGTCGCAGGTTGACAGAGATGGTGAACATTGCGGCTATTCAATGAATACAAATTACTCGTCACTACGTTGATGACTACCACACGATTCGGTTCTCGCCATT
The DNA here is from genome assembly GCA_014384685.1 of Methanobacteriota archaeon. The sequence goes on along the minus strand of JACNFL010000235.1, from coordinate 4,089 downwards.
GCTGACTCAACGGCATTAAGAGATACATTCACTAATCCTTCGAGACGGAATACTTCAACCAATTCAGTATTCATTACTGGACTTTCATCTGATAATGTGATTTGAGTCTCAGCAAGTTGTGAAAGTCGTTCTGCGGCGCCTGACAAGGAGGTGCCTTCACGGCTTACTCCCATTGAATCTGACATTATTGAATTCAATTGAGTTGATACCTGACCTCTAGTCATTCCAGAATCTGTTGCTGCTAATAATTTCCCAAAACGGGCAGCAGCTACTGACAAAGCAGTATCAATTGCATCAGAACTTGAAAATTGTGATTCGGCAGCATGTTCTGCCGCAGATGCGCCTGCGTTGCATCCGCCATCAAGGGAATCCAACAACCTGTTACCAACGGCCATATCAGCACCATGGAATCCACTGCAAGCACAATCTCCTGCGGCAAATAATCCAGTGTGGGAAGATACTTTTCCAGAATTATCACAAGGTACACCACCAATAGTGGTTGAAACCTGAGGTGAAATTGGAATCACTGTCTCGCTCATTTGACCCCCGAGTCGAGAAGATACTCTTTCAGAGGTGTCACCATACCATACAGGAGTACCACGAGTTAGAACACGGGCATCCAACACACACTGTTCACCCGAATTGATTAGGGATTGTGAGGCTTCGGAGATTCCACCTTCGGATGAAAATTCAATATCGCTACCTGAAGCAGAACGAACTGCTGCGCCATCATCAAGGATTGCAAATGGAAGTTGTAGCCCATGCATCTGCATACTGAGGGGATTCCAACCTACAAACTCAAGATTACTTAGAGAAACACCTGCATCAGAGGCTAACCAAAGACCCGTTCCGCCGCTACCTCCGTTCCATGCCGATTCAAAACCGTCGGTAGCGAGGATTACTGATTTTGCCTTTAGTGCTACCATTTCACCACGTTGTACATCCAAACTGATTAATCCTGTAACTTCATTTGATTCAGTTACGAGGGAAAGTGATTGCATATCGCCTCTTCTAGAAATCGTTCGCTTCATGCACTGCTCTTCGAGAAGTGAATGCAATTCACGGCCTGTAGTATCGCCAGTAGTTGCTACTCTTGATTGGGTGTGCCCTGGACCTGAACTAAGTAGGGGTAATCCGTTTTTTCCGCGACGAAGAGTTAGCCCCCAACGCTCTAGTTCCGCTAGGTGATTAAAGGCAGAAGCGGTTCTGTGGCGGACTGTTGATTCATCACACTGACCTAATCCAACTGCAATTGTATCCTTGGCGTGGTCGTCATAATTGGTTTCATTTAGTGATACTGCAAGGCCTTCAACAGATGTAGATGCACCGCCCGAACCTATTGCTCCTTCTTCTAAAATTGTCACTGATGCCCCTGCATCATGGGCGGCAATCGCGGCTCGTAATCCGGCTACAGTGCCACCTACAACGACTACATCCCAGGCTTCCATCAAGGCCTCCCACTAGCCGGCGCATCATAAACTCCACGCCGGGCGTCTCTACGAGACGCGTTGGGATTTTGCATCTATTTGATACGAGCGCGGCAGGATTTGAACCCGCGATCTGCGGCTTAGGAAGCCGCCGCCTTATCCAGCTGGGCCACGCGCCCAGCCTTTCGACCGGCCCACCTTAGATGACGGTTGTGGCAATTAAGCCATTACCATGCCATGCCGTAATCCGGCTTCCGAAACTTGGTGTAGGAATCTTTCAAACTGAATTCTGGGATAGGAACTACGCCCAAGACGAGCATCACATTCTGCAAGATAGTTGAGAAGTTCTCTTTGTAATTCTGGTGGCAACATTAAACGCCCTGAAGTAATTACTCTGTGTAGTTGTGATACCACGTCATCCTTGTCTAAAGATAACTCCCCCATTAGGCGATCAAGTTCTGCCATCGCACCCGATAAAATCTTCTTTTTACGCCCATATTCTGTCTCCCAACGCCACTCAATAATACGGCCACGCAAAGCCATTTCCACCATTAATCTCCCGCCTTGAAGAGTTGATGCTGCTACTAATTTGTGAACTGATGAACGGTCCTCAATCTGGCCCGTACGTGTGAGTAGTTCTAAGGTGAATAACGCCTTTCTGAGATTGCCCCCACTAACATGAATGATGTCACCTAGAATCCCCGGGGCTGGTTTGATCATTTCTTTCGCTGATGCTTGTTTTAGAATTGATTCAATGCGTTCAGGTTCAACCGATGCTATTCGAACGTGTTTACTACGACTTCTCAGAGCATCCATAATTCTGCTCGGTGCTCTAGCAGTGAAAAAAAATCGAGAGGTTGCAGATTCTGATTCCATCATTCGGCGTAAATACGGTTGTCGTTTCGGACCAAGGTGGTCAGCATCTTCTATCACAATTAAACGACTAACTGGTGTTACTCCTTTTTCAGGTGGTGCTAATTCCACTCCTGCGGGTGGTGGATCATCGGTTTCCGATGTTTCCCACATTGACCGGTCAAACGCCTCCAAACTAGTTCTACCTGCTAATGTATCTCTTGATTTTCTTCCAGATGGACGAAGGAAGTCCTCGAATTTTTGCATTGCTCCTGTTGTTCCGACTAAATCTCTTGCTTGCAATACATGAGCCGTGGATTTCCAACCCGGCCCCAAAACTTGTCGCGCTACTAATCTCCAAGCTGCGGTTTTGCCAACCCCTGCTGGACCTGTAATCAACATATGAGGGGGGCTTCCTGAAAGGCTGACTGTAGTGAGTGCACGACGAACTTCTTTGGAAACTGCCAGTTCATCGAAACGGCGAGGAGCGTGCTTCTCTAACCAACTCGGCATAGGACTACCCCAAGTGTTAGGCCCACAGTCTTTGAAGTCAGCGATGGTAAAGTCCTGTTTGACATAATTCATCAATCAATTATTGCTTCAACTTCGATTTCAAGCAACATCTCTGGATTGACTAACTCGTGCACAACAACAAGGGTTGACGCCGGTCTAATTTCACCGAATAATTCACCATGAACTCGCATGATTTCATCACAATCCTTTGCCCTAGTTGCATACATTCTAGTTCTTACTACATCATGTAGTGATGCATTTAGTTGGCTCAAGGCTTTCTCAATTCTTCCAAATATGATTATACATTGCTCAACAGGGTCGCCTTTAGCCAATACATTACCATCTGAATCAGTGGCTGTTGTTCCCGCAACGTGAATTGTATTCCCCACTTTAATCGCTCTAGAATAGCCTGCTACTCGTTCAAATGGGGTGCCACTTGACACCAACTCACGCCTCACCATCAAAAGGTGAGGGTGTGTGACGATAGATGACCTTTGTCAATCTGCTTTGATCATTTTATACGCGCCATCGCCGCCAGTCTCTGGGTCTGTACCAGAGCGACGTGGCTTGATAAAGATACGAAATCCGCAACTTCGGCAAGAGACACCGTTCTTTTCTTGGCTGAATGCTTCCAAAGCACCGCACTTCAAGCAACGGTAGAGAACTTCTGTTGGTAGGGCGTCAGCACCACATGCTTCACAGTTAATCCACTGTGTCCACCCTTTGACTCGGTGATTCTCTTTACAGTTGATATTGATGCACCGGTAGGTGAACATTCGGTCGTCTAGAAAGGTGTAAACTCGTTCCATACGAAGGCGCCGACCGGCCCGCCCTTTTTCAACCTCGCCCTTTGGGCGTAAGCGTCAATTACGCGATTGACGGCATATTTCAACAAAATTTTCCATTATTTTTGCTCCATATTCCGAATCATTCACTTCTGGATGAAACTGTAGCCCGAAACGGTTGCCGTCGGTGTTTTCCATCGCTTGTACTTGACACGAAGGACTACTAGCAGTGATGAAAAAATCTTCTGGAACTATTGTCACTTCATCATTATGGCTCTCCCATACAACTTGAGTCTCGGGGGTTTCTTGGAATAATGCGCCACCCCCATCATTGAGAGTGATTTCCATTGCTCCAAATTCAGGTGTTTCGGCTTCGCCGCAATCACCACCATAATGTCGTGCCATGAATTGGTGGCCAGCACAGATGCCAAGGATTGGTAAATCAAGACCAAGTAGTTCTCCACAATTTCCAAATTTACCAGTCAAACCCACACGTGCAGCCCCACCTAACA
>JACNFL010000234.1 GCA_014384685.1 Methanobacteriota archaeon | reverse complement strand
AGGAGATACAACACCAGGGAGGTCATGGGTTGTTGGTTCAACGAGTGAGAGTTGAAAATGTAGATGTGGATCCCAACCCCCATTCTCTGAATACTCACCGAACCACCCTAGCACTTCACCAGCAGACAATTTTTGGCCAACCTTTTTGCCATCGAGAGAACCATTGCTCAAATGACCAAATAGAGCCCACACATTTACGCCATCAACAACCTGCTTTGTGATTACCACATTACCATAATCTCCTGCCGCAGGATTGTAACCAAAATGGGAGATTTCACAATCAGTAAAAGCGTGACACTCAGTGCCTATCGGCCCACCAATATCGATACCAATGTGTATGAAGCGCTTTCCCTCAAAAATATCGGTATTGTATAGCCCACGCCTGTCCTCATCATAACGTCCAATTGAATATTCAAAATTTGATTCAGGAATCACTCCACCTGTGAGGTCTAAAACCCCATACTTTTCAGGAAGTTGTACAACTTGGGAGAAGGTCTGCCTAGCCCAATCAATTGACCCGCCCATGATGGCTGCGATACCGTGTTTGCACTTGAAATCAATGATGTAGTTTTTCGCATCACTTGAAGAGTGATGCGCTCTAGGCGATGTGATGGAGGGTGAGTTAGGGACTGTTCTCTGGCATCTGCTGGCTGGCGCTACTCTGCTGTTTGGTAGTGGAATTTTTCCAGCACTTTTCATAATCAAAATTCTTGACCCTCTATCTGATACATTTCGCAAAGTGATGTTATTGCCTGCAATTTCTCTGTTGGTGGTTTTTGGCATTGCAGGATGGATGGTTGTCATCACTGGGAAATTTGATTCTGCAACTCTAATACTGCTATTGATTGTTGCAAATTGTTTAGCAGCATTGTTTCATTGGAAAAGAGATGTCATCCGAGTTCGCCGCCTCTCACAATGGGAGTTAATGGAAGAACGTGCAGATCTAATTGAATCCGAAGGAGAGTTGCCAAAATCCATTGAAACTGAATCATTAGATGAGGACACTACAGAATTAGAAGAAGACATTGAAAAGAAGAAAAAACTAGCCATTGACCTAGCATCTTCTCGTTCATGGTGGCTACCTTTAGCATTGGCAACTGCGGCTCTTCTTTCACTCCTTCCTCTTCTGCTCTTTGAATATCCAAACGGTGTTGATTGGATTGGTTTCTCAACACTTTCACATCGTTTGGCTACTAGTGGAGATTTGTCTTTACCAGCCATCTCAGAAGGAAATTGGACATATCCGCCCGCTCTTCCTGCAACTGCTGCGCTGCTAGAAACAGTTGTCGGGATGACACCTGCAAGCGCAATACACCTAGTTGGCCAACTCTCACTGTTTGCATTATTATGGGGCATAGCAGGTGCATCTGATAGATGGGGGGCAAGTGGTCCAACTCTACTTTGCTTGGCACTTGTACCAGCCCTTTTTGTCAAGGCTCATGATTCAGGATATCCAACAGTAGCAAGTCAACTTGGTTTGGTAATAGGTCTGTTAGTTCTACTAAGACCGATTGCCGAGAGGAGACGTGGGCAGGACATATTGTTCGCTATTTGTGTCATAACCACGGGAGCAATTCACCCAACTGGAGCACTATATCTAGGAACCTTACTTGGTGCCTATCTCATCACCCATAGATTTGGTATGAGAAGGGAAATTGCTGTCAGTCGTCTGGCTTTGACTTCAGCGGTGGTACTCAGCATTGCTGCTTATATCGTACTAGTTACCTTTGCACCTAGATTGCTCTCTGAGCCAGTGTTTTCTGAATATGGATGGCAAGGTGGATTTAGCCTAATCCTATTCAACGGCCCAATTGCTATTGCCTTGGCAGGATGGGCTTTATGGAGAACTAGAACCAGTATCGAAGTGGTAATGTTAGCTGTCTGGATTGGCATCAACTGGATTCTGACGCTAGTACATTTATTCAATGGAGTTATTGCGTTCTCATTCTTTACTCTACTATCGTACGTACTCTACAGCATGGCTCTACACGCATTCCACATACCATTGGCAATAGTTGGTGGAATTATTCTTTCAAATAGTGTCAAACTGACTCCAAGAGAGCGACCAATTTCAGTTGACCAAGACGGAGAAGCGATGGTTCAAGAAATGCTTGAAGCAAGTCGAAATCTAACCGCTGACGAGATTTCAGCGAGCGCAAAAGAAGCCACCGCTGAAGAGGCAACATTGATGTGGTTGCCAATGAAATTACCAGAACCAATCAATCAAAATTGGTTGATTGCAATTTTCCTCTTCGTCATCTTCCAACTAACAATAGCAAATGCACTGTTAATTGAACTCTCAAGCCACGATGAGCTTCGTGTACAAACGAAAGGTGATCGAGAGTTAATGAGCACCCTAAACCTACCTGCTGGTTCCGTACTGTTTACTGAAGATGCACACTGGGGTAATGTGTACGATATTGACGAACAAATTGGCATGACCACTTTTCCTTCTCTTGGCCTCGTGGATGTACGAGTGAATAACCAAGGACATGCGCGTTCAGCGATTCTACAAGATGATACTAAAACGCTACGGGAATTAGGGGTAACTCATGCCCTATCTAGCCCCATGGGAACCTTTGGTGAGGTTTTTGCGATTTCACCATATTGGGAAATAAGCAGAGATATTGATGGGAGTCGACTATGGATATTGAAGGAAACCCCTACTAGTAGATCTGCAGCTAGTAGTACATTTGTTTATCCAAGTGAACAGAATTGTATTGACCCTTGCGAATGGCGTTTGGACCCCTGGTGGATGGTGGATGCAGACCAGTTGGTGAACAGGCCTGACTCACAACCCTTTCTCACCCGAGGTGAAATCACGATGACAATTCCGCTTGAGAGGGGAAGCCACGACCAAACTGTGAAAATCAATGTGATGATTGATGCGCCTGCAGGATTGGAAGTTAGAGTTTATGCAATAGATGGTGCAGAAATTGAAGCAAGGAAATTCACTACTAATGGTGGCTGGCAACAATTGACTCTGATTACGAAAACCAGCCTAGCTACAGATTTTGAAGTTCTTATCCGAGTTAACGGTGGCGGAAGTGGATGGATAAATCCGTTGGCAATTACCGGGCGCGGTGACCGCTTGCTTGACCACGATGGAGTTAGAATCCATTGGGTTGAACTAAGACCGATGGTTGAATGAAGGAGTTGGTAAGTTGGAAAAACAGATGAGGAACCTTACCATTCTTCTTCCGACTCGGAATGAGGTTCAAGGACTAGCCGTTGTTGTAGAAATGATTCCAACTATTGAATTGAAAAAAATGGGGTGGAACCATAGGCTCGTTTTAGTTGATGGATATTCTACTGATGGGACAGTAAAAGTGGCTAGAGATTTGGGCATGACTGTTTACGACCAACGCGGTGGGTTAGGCAAAGGAATGGGCTTACGTCAAGCGTTTAAGCACTATATTGAAAGTGGTGATGAAGCACTTGTTATGCTTGACCCTGATGGCACTTATGACCCGCGAGATATTCCTCACCTCCTGAGACGGATGGATGCCGGAGAATGTGATGTAGTAATTGGTTCACGCCTTAGAGGAGAAATGGATGATGGTGCGATGGGACGAGTGAACTACCTAGGGAACCACATACTAACATGGGCGGCGGTCGCTCTGTATCGGAATTTCATCAGTGATTTATGTACTGGATTTTGGGCTTTCAAGCGAGAAGCAATTCAAGCTATGCATCTGAATTCTATCTCGTTTGAGATTGAAGCAGAGATGTATGCAGCATGCTGCCACAATAAGATGCGAATTAGAGAGGTTCCAATTAGGTATCATAATCGATTAGGAACTGCAAAACTAGGCAGCATCCATGATGGTGTAAGAATAATGCGCAAATTATTGGTTCGTAGATTTTTCAGACATCCAGTCAATTAACTCAAGAGAGACAAAAGACCATCTGTGAGAGATGTTTCTGGCTTCCAATCAAATGTTGATTGGAGTTTTGTTGAGTCGCCGCTACTATGCTTGATATCTCCTTCACGGCCATCTTCATAGGCTACGGAAATTTCTTCATCCACATGGGAAGATATCACACCTACCACCTCATTGAGGGTGACTGGGGAGCCAGTACAGATGTTAAATGCTGAAGCGTGTGCTGGCGATGATACACCATCATCTACAAGAGAAGAGCCGGTTAGAAGTAGAGCTTGTACAACATCTGAAACATGGATGAAATCCCGGGTTTGTTCACCATCTCCAAATATAGTAATCTGGCGTCCAGTTGATGCTCTATCAATGAAAATTGACAACACGCCGCTATATTGCGAAGAAGGATCCTGCCCTGCTCCGTAGACATTGAAGAATCGTAGAGCACAAGCAGGTGTTGATTGTGGACCTAACGAACAGATGTTAGCATCGATAGTCGCTTTTTGCTGACCATAATTTCCGACCGGTGAAATCGGGTGATTCTCTGCAATTGGGATTTCAATCGGTTCGCCATATATTGCTGCACTACTGGCAAAAATTACGGGGCAATTCGCTGCTGAAATTATCTCAAGGCTTGCTTGAAGATTTACCTTATCCGACCAAGCTGGGTTTGCTTCGCAC
>JACNFL010000127.1 GCA_014384685.1 Methanobacteriota archaeon | reverse complement strand
GCAATCGCTCCATGGTCGGCTGGAGTGAGTGAGTTAGATAACTCGTTGAGTTTACCTCCATCGAGTAAGTCAAGGTCATTCGTTTTCTCCATCATATCATCAATCATACCGACTAAGCCGAGGGTTCTACCATCATCTGGGGAGTAAATTTTCGTTATCCCAGCCTCGTGTAAATCTCGCATTTCAATTGGTGTTATGGTGCCCCCTCCGCCACCGAATATTTTGACATAATCACGGCCAGCCTCATCTAAGATTTGGCGGATGTAAGTGAAGTATTCTACATGGCCTCCTTGATACGATGAAAGGGCAACTGCGTGGGCATCTTCTTGGATAACAGCATTGGCAACGTCTTGGGCTGAACGGTCATGTCCAAGATGGATTACTTCAGCTCCAGCGGCTTGAATTAATCGCCGCATGACGTTGATTGCAGCATCATGACCATCGAATAATGAGGCTGCGGTTACGACTCTACGAGGAGACTGAGTCACAGATTTGGTGGGACCTGAAGTAGATTCAGCGGATTCCCCCGTCCCACTCACCATAAGTAGCCCGATTCAGCCTCTACTCATCATATCTCCTATTTGGCGGCCTACGGCCGCCAGCAATTATCACAAAATTGAAGTGACCCGATAATTGAAACAAAGCCGCTCACTCGGGCAATTTGTGCCACTGAGTCAGGAGCAGCAACTTGATGCGATTCTTACAACTTATGGACCAATCATTGGCATGATACTTGTTCTCCTTGGCGTTTCTCTAACTTTAGCTGGTCCAAGGCTGTTACCACTACTTACTGCATGGGCTCTTTTTGTGCCATTTTCATTAACTGCTGGAGCAGTAGTTTACGCATTTTTGGGTGTTGATCCTAGAATCGCAATTTGGGTTGGAGTAGCATTTGGAATGATGGCTGGTATTTCAGGTGCCTCAATCGGCGAGAATTTTCACTTTATTGTCGGCGGTTCTCTTGGCATGGGTGTAATGGCGGTAATTCTTTCAATTATTGTTGAATTTTATCCTATTAATTGGATTTTTGGCGCCATAGCGTTGGATATTTCCTTCATTATTGGCGCTAGATTAGTCAAGAATATGAAAGAACCAGTCACCTTTGTTGGTTCATCAAGTCTAGGCGGAATCTCTCTGGCTGCCGGCGTCACTATTACATCTGTAGGGATGCAGGGGTTGGAAAATTTTGACTCAAATTCTGGCCTTAGTGCCATCATCATCGTAGTCTGCATCATAGTTGGTTCATTGTTCCAACAATGGCGTTATGGCGACCAACTTGATTAGCGCAGAGCATCAATGTCTGCTTGGTGTTTAGCAAATAACGCTCGGCGCTTGACTTTGAGTGATGGTGTAATCATTTCATTATCGGTAGTCCATTCTTCGGAATCAAGAACAACTCCTCCCGAAATTTCAAACCCTTTCCAATTTGGAGCCATGATTTCTTCTTTCAATGATTCAAGCACAAAAGTACGGACTTCTTGTGAAGCACAAAGTTCTTCAAATGAGCCACTAGCATCAATATTTGCACCTTTTAATCCGTCTCGAAGAGCATATTCGTTAGGGTGAAGTATCGTGAAAGTTTTAATTTTATTAGTTCCATCAACACAGCATTGTTCTACGAGAGCAGAAAGTTTGAGTGATTCTTCAAGAGGTGAAGGTGCGACATACTTCCCATTCTCAAGTTTGAATTGTTCCTTCACTCTTCCAGTGATTTTCAAGAACCCATCATCAAGAACTCCAAGATCACCAGTCCTAAATCCGCCATCTTCGGTCATTACTTCTGCAGTTGCTTCTGGATTATTCCAGTAGCCCTTCATGATGTTAGGTCCATAAACCACAATTTCACCATCATCACTGTCAGGGTTATCCCAAGCATCTTGATCAATTACGATACGTACTCCTGGAATCGCTCGGCCAACACTTCCTAATTTACACGGGTGTCCATTTTCCCACCCATTAATTGAGACTAGAGGTGCAGTTTCGGTTAGACCATATCCCTCGTACATTGAGAATCCTACGGATTGAATGAATGATGCTACTTCTGGGGAGAGTGCTGCTCCGCCAGAAATACAGAATCGCATTTCCCCACCGAATCTACCTCGAATTTTGCTGAATACAATTTTGTCAAGTTTTTTGTCTAGGAATCCCTTTGGTTGAATCTTGATACAATCTCTGCCATCTGCAGCAATCCTTGCTGCTGCTTTCTTGAAAGCCAGTGCGCCTAATCGTTTCTTGATAGGTGATGCATTGAGGCCAGCCATAACTTTCCCATACAATTTGTTCCATACACGGGGAACAGCGAAAAGCGCATGTGGCTTGATTTCAGTACACTCTTCAGCAATTTTCAACAAATCTGAGATGAGGTTAATGTGAACCCCTTGGTGTAACATGTAGTGTAGATCTCCCATTTGTCCAAAGGAGTGTGCCCATGGTAGGAATGATGCAGTTTTATCGCCTTTGTATAACTCAAATCTTCCCTGCATTGTCAAAATATTATGTAGGATATTCCAGTTAGTTAGCATTACTCCTTTTGGATTACCAGTTGTACCACTAGTGTACAATAAAGTTGCTAAAGCGTGTGGGTCATTTGCTGGCTCACCGACTGGTTCCGAGTTACTACCTTCAGCAACGAATGTGCTCCAGTTTGTAACGCTGACACCTTCAGGTGGTGTAGAATTAGGTGCATCTTCACCAAGTAATACAATACCGCCTGATGGCCAACCATCATCTGGTAAATGTTCACAAAGTCGGTCAAGTACATCGTTATCAGCTGCGATTAGAACAGTTGGGCCTGAATCATTGATGATGAAAGCCCATTCGCTACCGTGTTGATGAGTGTACATTGCCGTATAGGCAGCACCTAGAGCATTTGTGGCATAGGATGTTGCCGCCCATTCTACAGAATTATTGAGAATAATTGCTACTCTACCACCCTCAGTCACTCCGCGGTCACGCAAGCCGCGTGAAACAGAGTCAACTAATCCTCCAAATTCATTGAATGTAATATGGATTCTTGGTTGTCCACGGCTAGGGATATATCCAAACAATGGGGCGTCTCCACTGCGTGCAACTGCTCCTATCATCATTTCATGCAATGTTTTTGGGTCTCCAGCAATTGGATTACTCCAATCTCTGTCAATGTCATGTATTTGCATTTTTATTTGTTCTCTACTCTCACTCATCGGGTCACCGTCTCAGCGAAGGTAAGGTCTCCCTCAAGAGCATTAGGGCGGCATATTGCCATTATTAGCTGGTTCAAATATCCGATTTTTATCTTTTTTGAGGTTTAATAAATCACAATTTTGATAATACTTTTTCGACTGCTTCGCGCCAGTCCGCCCCACCATTTCTATTGGCTAATGGGCTGGCTGGCGAAGGGTGTGGAATCCTAGTGATTTCAATATCGATTCCAACAAGAGCCTTCTTTGCTTGCTTTTCAGCATAAGCACCGACACCAATTACTCGTGTTGCACCGAGAATCTCAACCACTTGTCGTAGATGTTGATTACAAAGTTCAAGTAATTTCTTGGCACTTTGACCACTCAATTTGTCAGGAGTGAGATTTTTTCCATTTTCATCAAACATCAACAAAGGACAATGGTTAACGACGAATAAGTTAGCATGCGCATCATCAGCAGAACCAAAAGTTTCCTCAATAATTCCCCATAGCCGTGTTCCAGAAACTTCGTTCCTAGTGGATTCCAAGCCAATAACAGGGCGTTTTGGGTGCAACCTTTCAGGCTGACCTACATCTCCAGTTAATCCAAGATAATCTCTTACTTTGCTGACATCACCAAACGGCACTCCAGTTTGCCCCATACCCCAAGGCCCAGGGTTCATGCCAAGTAAGATGGTCTTACTACCCAAACCACCATATTTTCTCAGGTATTGGTTGTGCACTTCCCACGCATAATCAAGAGGATTGTAAACCCAAGATACCGTTTTACTCAATTTAGGGGTTAGTTTGTCACAAGCATTGGAAAGGGACTTTGCCGCTTCATCAAGAGAATCCATTACTCTACCTCTAATATTTTCATTGCTTGTTCTGACGGTATCAAATTTATTGATTCAAAAGCATCTTCCAGCGATGAAAAAGAGTTCCCGCGGTGTTTTCTCTTCACCCTTTCACTAATTAGATTCCATGCTGTTTTCTCTCCAATACCTGGGATAGCCTGAAGTTGCTTCTGACTTACAGTATTGAGATTGAGTTTTGCTTCTACTGCCGAAATAGATCGTTTCCCGTGACCAGTAACGATGACATCTGAGATGGATTCTAACGGGATGTGGTACGGGATTCCAACTAGGATTGGATAGGCGCCAATTTGTCTGCCAAATGTGACTCCAGAATTACCGCGACACGATTCACTTCTGTGACTTTCATCAGTGATGTTGCTGGGAAGTCGGATGCGTTCATCATGGCTTTCCCAACGAATTGCATTCAATCGTTGACCTAGTGGAAATAGTTCTTCTAACAACGGGCCATCAATTTCGTCTCGCACCCATTGTTTGAATTCTCGGAATTCAGCCTCCGGGATTTCTTGGAATCCTTCACCTTCAACTTGGCGGAT
>JACNFL010000166.1 GCA_014384685.1 Methanobacteriota archaeon | reverse complement strand
CAATTCTTGCAACAAATGCATCTGTGTATCCGTTTGTACCATAGCCATTCATCCCCCAAGTTCCACTGATATTGAAAGCCCCAGCCACATATGCGCCGCCATTACCGTCAGATGCGATGCCATTTCCAGTATCAGAATCATAAGATCCTCCGGCCGTTTCAGCCCAAAGCCAACTGCCAGAACTACTCATTTTTGCTACGAAAATATCTGTAGTATCATCACCATTTGAATCAGATGTACTCCTCAATTGATGATTGCCAAAAGAAATGTTACCAGCATAGAAACCAGTGATGAAAATATTTCCAGTAGAGTCTACTGTAATGTCATTCCCCCAAGAGAATCCACCGCCAGCATATTGGTCCGCAGTTTCAACCATTCCCCAATTTCCAGATGAATCTATCTTGGCAATAAAAGCGTCTTGACCGGCTGAAATTGCATTGGTGCCAAATTTGACATCACCGATTAAAAATCCAGTTAGGTATGTGTCTCCATTTGAATCGGTATACGAAGTAGATGTTACAGGAGAACCTCCAAACTGACCAGACGGGTCGCTGATTCCAGCTTTGACCCAGTCTCCAGCCGCCTTACTTGATGCAAAATTGTCACTTTCTAATTCTAATTCAACACTATCCGAAGAAACTAGTGATGCATTCATTCCTGAAAAACTACCCGCTAAAAGAGAGGTTACCACCAAGAGAATTACCCAAATTGAGTATGGTCTATCGCTACCTATGTTCAAGTTCATAGCATTGTGACGGTGAGCATCCCCTATTGAAGGCTCTCGTTTCGGGTCCTATGGGACCCGTTCCAACTAATGAGTGAAAAATCTCATCAAACCACTTGTTTGAAAATTTATTTTATTCCTCAAATACAGCCCAATCATCCATGCTCAGAGAACGATACCACCAAACTCCAGCCTCGTCCTGCCACCACTCTACACCATCATCGTCAACAGTAATTCCAGATTGGTCTCCCGAACTACCAGAACTAACTGTTTCTGTGTCATCTGTCTCCGATAATTTCGCTTGTGCCAAGGATTCGAAAACTTCTGCTGCCTGTGGCCTTAAGTCATCAACATCTGAATCATCACCATCTCTATTCAAAAAGAAAAATGCCGCCCCTCCACCTACAACAATTATCAATAAACCAGCAGCAATTGCAATATTCATCAAATTCAAACCTGACCCACCACCATCAGATGAATAGTCAAGTTGTGCCTTAGAACACCCACCTTCACCCATTTCGGCATCTGGTTTTGTATCTGGGCATTGGTCGACATCATCGAAAGTGCCATCCCCATCACTATCTATCTGAGAAATGCTACATCCCGCTGAATCAATTTCTCCTACTTCACTAGCGGGGGTGTCTGAACAATTATCATAACCATTCATAATCCCATCATCATCATCGTCGAGCTCTTCACCTGCACAACCATTTGAGTAAACATTCTCAATCCATTCAGACGGTGTATCAAGGCAACTATCAGGATCATTTCCAAATGGATTATCCCCATACCCATCGCCATCCCTATCTTCTGTTTGTGTAGGGTCATCTGGGAAAGCATCAACATCGTCATTTACACCATCTTGGTCAATATCATCAGTACAACCGTTTTCATCCCGGTCAAGCCCTTCTGGCGGTGCAATCTCTGGACACTCATCATCGCTATTCGCTACACCATCATTGTCGTCATCAGCCTGCGAAGGACTACAACCTACTGCATCAACCAAATGTGACTCTGAAATCGGAGTGTTTGGACACTGGTCAATTATGTTACCAACCGAATCAAATTCCCAATATGTATCGCCGTCATCATCAGGGTCTTCATCTGAATCCCTGCAACCATCGCGGTCTGCATCAAGAGCAGGTGTTGAAATCCAACCGGTTTCCCCACGCGGACAGCCATCATCATCATCAACAATAAGGTCGTTATCGTCATCTAGGTCTTCGGTGGTATCTCGACACCCGTCACCATCTTTGTCAGTTACATTACCAGATATCCACCCTACTGAACCGCGTGGACATGAATCAACATCATCCGTCAAACCATCCCCATCATCGTCATCATCTTCATCAACATCACGGCAACCATCTTTGTCTAAATCTTGGGCACCACTTGAATCCCAATTTGTAGCCATAGGGGTACAATCATCATCGAAATCATTGATCCCGTCATTATCATCGTCAGCATCTTCTTGAGCATCATTACAGCCATCGCCATCGTGGTCGTTAGTTGCATCACTAGTCCAACCAAGTAAGCCAGTTGGGCAGGTTTCATTAGCATCCACTACGCCATCGTTGTCACTATCAATATCCTCTTCGGTTGAATCCTTACAACCATCACCATCATAGTCAGTTTGAGATGTTGATGTCCAGTTTCTGTGTGACGGTGCGAATGCACAATCATCGTCAATATCAAGCACACCATCACCATCATCGTCATCATCCTCAAAAATGTCATGACAGCCATCTCTATCGTAATCATTAGCATCATTTGCTGTCCAATTTTTGTAAGATGCTGAGTTTGAACAAAGGTCTTGAGAATCATTCACTCCATCGCCATCGTCATCATCATCTTCATCTGAGTCGCGGCAGCCATCACCATCAGTGTCAATTGACCAGTCCAATGAATTCCAATTTATTGCAGGACCAATGCAATTGTCAACAATATCTTCTCTACCATCTCCATCCATGTCTGAATCACAGGCATCTCCTAATTGATCACCATCAAAATCATCTTGTAGGGTATTGAAATGCAATGGACAATTATCATTCACATCTGAAACATTATCCATATCGCTATCAGTGTAGAGTGACCATACGAATCCACTACCGTGATAAAATGCAGAAGACGTATAGTTTGCTGGTCCAATTTGAGCAGAGCAACCGGCACCATCATGATTCAAACAGAATCTTCCAGACATAATGAGATTCCCTGCAGAAGCGAAAAGGGCTGCATTACCTGAATCAAATAATGGACCTCCGCCTGATTCAGCCCACATCCATTGACCAGTCGGTGATACACCTGCGAAAAATGCTGCAAAAGGAGCCGCAGTCAAGTTATTCAGACCGAAACTAGCGTAAGCTATTGCAGAATGATCCATATCAAACCAACCGACTGCAACAACACCTCCCAAGGGATTGAGTGCTATATCATGGAGATGTTGAGTATGACCAGAACTATTCAATCCCCAAAGCCATGACCCTGTTTTGTTTAGACGTGCCACAAAAGCACTCTGAACAGTGGCATTTACCCACCAATTTTGCCCATCTAATTCAATGAGCCCAACTATGTCCCCACCCAAATAAATGCTATCAGAATTTACTTCTATGTCATAGGGAATAATACCTCCCCAAACGGCCTTGGCTTCGTTAGCCCACAACCAATTTCCTTGGTTATCAATCTCAGCAACGAAAGTACTCAACGCACCAACATTGAGTAAAGTTGTCGTGCCAAATGTCACATCTCCTTGATAATATCCGGTAAGGAATAATCTGCCAGCGGAATCAATTGCAATTGCCGTGATATTATCCCCTAGATTACCACCAATAATCTCATCCCATACATAGTCACCATTGGCTTTGTTTATCTTCACAACATAACCATCTTGTCCATTCTGAATGTTACGACTAGTGTTTCCAAAATAGGTATGGTCTTCGAATGAACCAACTACATACCCATCCCCATTAGAGTCTATTACAACCCCATGCATTGAATCAAGGTCTGAGGTACCTCCCTGAGGAGTACCCCAAATCCAACTCCCTGTGGAACCCATCTTAGCGACGAAACCATCGACACCACCGCCATTGGATAGTTCTAAGTCTTGGCCCCATTCAATGTCTAACCAGAATGTTCCAACCACCCATATATCTCCTGTTGAAGAGACGGCAATATCACCCAGTACTGCACCACCTGAAGATCCTGGGCCTACCGTAGTCATTGACACCCAGTTCCATGACCCCCACTGCGAAAGTGAGCCAACAAATGCTCGTGGTCCGTATTGTGTAGCAGGTTGAATTGAGCCAAATGCGACATCTCCACGCAAAGTTCCACCCACAATGATGTTGGTGTTAGTGTGGTCCATGACCATTGCCTCAAAATGAACGGAATTGATGCTACCCTGTCCATTGTTAGCACCTGCATCTGGGCCAGCATCCCTCACCCAATTGGTAGTACTTGCACGGCCGGCTGCATTTTGAATTGCAATCTCTTGTGCTTGATTTAGAACCACCTCTTCGCTAGTGGAATCAAAATCTGTAATTGGTGGCTGGGGTTCCATTGTTGCTGACAAAGGTATTGTTGACAGTAACATCAAAGCGCTCAGAAATAAAATCAATGGGACGCCTGACGTTCGCTCTTTCATGGCCGCCCCTAGGGGCGGCATTTATTCAACATCACCCTTTGCTGTCACCATAACTTATACTGGAAAATAAATCCAATATCAGACGAAAGGAGCCCTGACAACAACTGCTGGAATCTGCTTTCTTGGATTAGGTGCAATTAGAACTTCATCACCAGGTTCAACTCCGGTGATGTAACCCAAACCAATGCCAACTTTACCAAGGCTTGGTGAA
>JACNFL010000176.1 GCA_014384685.1 Methanobacteriota archaeon | reverse complement strand
CCGACAATGCTAGACTATTCGGTTCACGCTTCCAAAGGTTCTCTGTTCAATACACCCAATACATTCGGTATTTTTGTGCTTGATAGGGTGTTTAACTGGCTTGAGGAAAACGGGGGTTTACCGGCTTCTATCGCCAGAAATCAAGCCAAATCCGACTTGCTTTACAATGAACTTGATCGCATAGATTTCTGGGTTCCACACGCTGACAAGGATTCACGTTCAGTGATGAACGTGACATGGCGATTGGCTGATGAGTCACTAGAATCTGTATTCTTGGATGAGGCCGAAGAAGCAGGACTTGGTGGCTTGAAGGGTCACCGTTCAGTTGGTGGCATTAGGGCATCAATGTACAATGGGTGTCCGATTGAAAGCGTGCAAGCACTTGTGGCATTCATGCGTGAGTTTGAGTCACGCAATTCGTGATTGTCACTTACTGTGCCAATACATTGGTTGGCACAGCGCCGTAAGAATTAGCATGTGGTTGTCCAAATTGGTCTGTGTTAGGTTGCATGGTAACTGTGGGGTGTATCCAGTCCTTGAACGTTATTACACGCCATGTGGAAGCCAGATATTCTTCACATGAGTTGACTGGCGTAAGAATTCATCCCCGCTAGCATCCATGTTCACTTTCCAGACTCTCTTCATATTGCTGACACTGGCGATTTGTACTTCATCAACATCTCCAGCACCTACCCACATTGAATCAACGCCATCATGAGCAGCAAGAGCAGGAACAAATTCTGAATGAATTCCAGTTACAATGTTGAGAACACCAGGTGGTAAGTCAGAGGTTTCGAGTACTTGGTATAGGTCAGTAGCAGCCAAAGGATTGCTTTCTGATGGTACAGCGATTACAGAGTTCCCCATGGCAATAAGTGGGGCAACTAACCTTGTGAATCCGCAAAGCGGGCTTTCATCTCCGCAGATTACCCCTACCACTCCCAATGGTTCATTCAATGCCAAGACCAAACCGTGCATTGTTGTCTCATGTACAGCTCCATCATACTTGTCAGCCCATGCGGCCCAGCGGAACCATTCTGAAACTGCATTTGCAACTTCAGATTCTGCTTCTTCGGTGTTTAATCCAGTCATAGCGCTTATGCGGCTTGCAAATTCAGCACTTCTCTGTTCTAGATTCTCAGCGATGTAGTATAGGATTTGAGAGCGGGTGTGAGCATTGGTTGTAGCCCATTTCGTTACTCCGCTAGCAGCTTCAACGGCATCGCGAATATCTTTGCGATTTCCTCTGCCAACCTGTCCGACAGTTCCCGAAGGACCTGTGACATCCATTGTGTAACCGCCATCGGGTCGCTTTTGTTTTCCACCGATGTACATTTTTGCAGTACGGTCAACCGTGTCTGCGTTATTTGAAGAAGGGTTGGCGGCGGATTTTTGTTCTCCCCCTGCAACCATTTTTTCGGTTTTTGTTCCATTTGTAAGTGGCCGCATGTAAGCATACATTCCTTCGCGGCCACCTTCTCTACCAAATCCAGATTCACGGTAACCACCAAATCCTGCATTTGCATCAAATTGATTGGTGCAATTAACCCAAATAGCACCGGCTCGGATAGATCTTGCAACTTCTAGGGCTGTGTCAATATCTTGACTCCAAACGCTACCTGCAAGCCCATATCGTGTGTTGTTGGCTAAGGAGATAGCCTCCTTGTGGTTACGGAATGTCAGTGAAACTAGGACTGGCCCGAACACTTCTTCTTGCACAATAGTTGAGGATGGTGATACGTTGGTGAAAAGCGTAGGTGGGAAGAAACATCCTTGCTCAGGTAGTTCGGTTGAGGGTTGCCACATCTCTCCTCCTTCATCACATCCTAATTTACACAAATCTTCAATCGTTTTTCGCTGACTTTCATCAACAATTGCACCCATGTCAATCGCTTTATTCATCGGGTTTCCGATACGAAGTTTAGCCATTCTTGAACGTAGTTTTTCGTGGAATCTTTCGGAAATTGATTCTTGAACTAGTAGGCGAGAACCAGCACAGCAAACCTGTCCCTGATTGAACCATATTGCATTGACTAATCCTTCGATGGCCGAATCAATATCAGCGTCTTCAAAGACGATGAATGGGCTTTTGCCGCCTAATTCTAGGGTTAATCCCTTTCCACTGCCAGCGGTTGCTTTACGAATAATTCTGCCAACTTCTGTTGAGCCGGTAAAAGCAACCTTGTCAATGTCATTATGTTCAGTAATCAAGGCACCAGTTTTGCCATCGCCTGTTACAATGTTAACTACGCCAGGTGGAAGTCCAACTGAATTGCAGATTTCAGCAAAAACTAGTGCTGAAATAGATGTGAATTCCGCCGGCTTTAGAACTACTGTATTGCCGGCGGCTAGAGCCGGTGCAATCTTCCATGCTAGCATCAGCAAAGGGAAATTCCAAGGAATGACTTGACCACAAACTCCTACTGGCCCGAAACCGGGAAAAGTCTCGTCAAACAATTGTGCCCAACCTGCGTGGTGATAGAAGTGGCGAGCGACCAGTGGTACGTCTGCGTCTCTTGTTTCACGAATTGGTTTACCATTATCGAGGGTTTCAATTACCGCTAGTAATCTGTGATGTTTCTGCACTTGGCGGGCTATTGCGTAGAGATATCGTGCGCGCACATGTCCAGGTGAGGACGACCAACTAGGGAGCGCATTTCTTGCGGCGGCTACCGCCGAGTTGACTTCGCTTTCACCTGCTTGTGAAATTGTGCCAAGAAGTTCACCTGTTGCCGGGTTAAAGGACTCAAAATTTTCACCGGATTCAGGAGTTACCCATTGTCCGTTAATGTACATCCCAAAGGAAGGTCCATGTTGGTCCAACCATTCACGTGCGAACTTGTCTGATTCTGGGGCTGGTCCCCAGTCCAAGGATTCTAGAATTTCTTTTACTGCCATTTTTTCACCTCATGCCATTGGATGCCTATTTGCTGCCGAATAATGTCCCGAAAGATGGAATTCTAATTGCCTCTCTATGTCCCCTAGTAGAGACGAAGCGCCAATTCTGAAAAGGTTTGGCCGCATCCATTCCTCACCTAATTCTTCTTTCATCATGGCTAACCATGTGACGGCATCTTTCGCTTTTGCGATTCCACCGGCAGGCTTGAAGCCGACTTTATGGCCGGTTCTTTCGTAGTAATCTCTGATTGCTCTTGCCATCACTAATCCGACAGGTAAAGTAGCATTTACGCTTTCTTTTCCGGTTGAAGTCTTGATGAAATCTGCGCCTGCCATCATGCAAACCTGACTGGCTTGGGCGACTTGTTTTAGGCTAGCCAATTCCCCTGTTGCAAGAATAGTTTTGAGATGAGCATCACCGCATGACTGGCGGAAATCTTTGACTTCATCATAGAGTGCTTGCCAATCGTTACGTAACACATTAGATCGGCTGACAACAATATCAATTTCAGTAGCACCAGCCGCGACTGATGCCTCAATTTGTTCTAATTTCTGATGATGTGGTATGTGTCCTGCTGGAAATCCAGTTGATACAGCGCAAGTTCCTACAGGACTTCCTTGCACCGATTTTGCAACCGTCTCAACCATGTTGTGGTAAACACAAACACTAGCACAATGGATTGTATCCACATCTAAATCAAGAGCAGACAAGAGGTCACTTCTAATTGGGCGAATTGCTTTTTGTGATATTCTTAGAACACGCCCTGGCGTATCGTCCCCAGCTAGAGTTGTCAAGTCAATACAACGGATGGCATGTAGCATCCATGCTACTTGCCAATCATTCTTTACTGCTCGACGTTTTGGTAGGCTACCTGCCCGTCGTTCAAGTGCAGAACGATTGATGTGAATTGAGTTAATCAACTCCAAATCTAGAGTTGTGCCGCGGTTGCGAGATTCAGCAGCCATTCTTCTTCCCTCATTTTATCCTCTATATTCGCCGCTTTAGATGAATCGGCGGTAGTTGAAATCACTCCGGACGGCTATCTAGTAGTTTTGGAACCACGCTTGGGTCTGCTAAAGTGCTGGTATCACCCATGTCTGAAATATCTCCGGATGCGATTTTTCTGAGAATCCTTCTCATGATTTTTCCAGACCTTGTTTTTGGTAAAACTTGGGAAAAATGTACTTTATCAGGGGTGGCGATTGGGCCAATAATTCGTCGTACACCTGTTCGTAATTCTTGACGCAGTTCTTCAGAAGGTGATTGTCCACCTTCTAGTGTTACGAAGCAATAGATTCCTTGGCCTTTGATATCATGTGGGAATCCTACAACAGCAGCCTCACAAACTGCTTCGTGTTCAACTAGTGCTGATTCAACCTCAGCAGTTCCCATTCGATGACCTGAAACATTGATGACATCATCAATACGGCCCATTATCCAGAAACAACCGTCCTCATCTTTGCGAGCGCCATCACCAGTGAAATATCGCCCCGGTTGTTGACTGAAGTAGGTTTTAACAAATCGGTCATGATCTCCGTAAATTGTTCGCATCATTCCTGGCCAAGCACCTTCAATTATGAGATATCCACCTTCATTATCTTTGCATTCCTCTCCATCTGCATGAACAATTTTCGGTTCAATACCAAAGAATGGATAAGTTGCTGAACCCGGTTTTGTAGTAGTCATCCCTGGTAAAGGAGTAATCATGATTCCACCGGTTTCAGTTTGCCA
>JACNFL010000075.1 GCA_014384685.1 Methanobacteriota archaeon | reverse complement strand
CCCTGAACCCATCAATGTTTGCTCCAGCATAAATTCGGCAGTCACCATCATCAGAGACATGCACCTCACTATCACCCAAATATTGACCATCAACTAACCATCCTTCAAGTAATATTTTTTGGTGCCAATCTAATCCTGCAAAACCATCTAGAATATTCTCATTGGCAGGAATCAAGCCTACAATTGCCCAGCCATCGTGTGGGAATTTACTAGCCGACGTAAAACCAGGTGGGGTGGCTCTAACACTTGTAAACGGCGTATGCCAGTCCTTAACCCCCTCAACTTTTCCTTGGGTTGGAAGGGTTACCTCATCATATTTACCAAATTGAACAATTACTGCTGATGTACTCACCATTTCACCTTTAGAACTAGATGCGGCGCCATCAGGGAAATGCTTGGATAGATGTAACCAACCTTCAATTCTGATTGGTTTGTCTGTTGATGTCGCTGCTACTGAAAAATTACCATCAGCATCACATCCAAGCAGATTAGCAACATCATCTTGGAGGTCATTATCCCCAGTGTGAGTAGAGAATGTGGCAGTACCTGCAGATTCATCAACAGCGACTTCAATGCCATCAGGGCCCCATTCTTGCATCTCAGGAGAAACACATCCAGCAAGCACTATACTTGCCATTAGAAGAATTGCAAGACTAACCTGCCCCCCTCTTGCCATGAGTTGGCGAGGAGTGGCGTAGTTGAATACGCTTTGCTGTATAATTAATGGCCATCGTGGCCATTATGGTCATTGTCATTACTATCCTGTTAGGGTTCTAATGTCCTCAAGGAAATCATCGGGGCTCCAATCAGAACCGACCCAAGCGACTCGCTTTTGCCCATTTTTATCCACGATGTATGTGACAGTGCTGTGTCCTACATCATACACTTCTTCAGCATCCCCGCCATTATCATGCCCATCGTGAGTTCCTTGCCCATCCCCAGAAATACAGGTTAGGTGGTCATCACCATCCCATTGGTAGCCATCATCACACATGCAATGGGCGCCACCTCCTTCACCCATTACCCAGCCATGTCCACCACATATTTCAGACGCTGGTGTTGGTAGATTAGAGGTGTTTGCATTACTTGCTACCCAAGCAATATGTTGTTGGTGAGTTGAAATGTTTACGCCATCAATTCCTACTTGACTTTCTTCCCATGATGAGTTTGTATCGTTCCACAGGTAAAGGCTCCAGTACCAAGAATCGTCAGAAGGGCTAGTGCCAGAAATATTTTCCATGTAATGTCCATATTGTGATTCAGGTGCTGTAAAATCAATATTACTCATATTGAAAGCCATTGTAGTCAGATTGTAACCAGTTGCATTTTCTGGTAGGTGTGTGTTGTTCACTTGATATTCAGCGGTGCTATTGTCCGGCATCATAGTGATGACTGAATGCATCATTGATTCTCCGCTCATGTCGTGACCACTCATGTTCATCTCTCCATTGATATGCATATCAATCATTGAAGAGTTGACCGCAACTCCCCAACTATTCCACATACTCTTGAGTAGTTCAAAATCTGTAGAGGTAAGGTGAGGCCAGTCGTAGCCGTTATCTGCGACATATTGGGCTAGAACTTCAGGTGTATCTCTAAGAGGGTCAATAGTGACGGAGAGATAAACGACATCTTCTCCATATGAATCTCCTAATTCTCCTGCCATATATTTCATATTTGCTTCAATAATTGGGCAAACATCAGTGCAAGAAGTGTAAGTGAAAGCTACAACAACAACTTTCCCATCAAAATCAGAGAGAGAAACATCATTTCCATCTTGATCGGTCAACGTGAAATCAGGAGCATCAACAGGAGGATTGTATTGATGCCCATTGAAAGAAACAACCTCTTCATTGCCACCCAAGCATCCAGCGAGCAACATTGCCCCCGCCATCAGAACAACAGCAACTCGACGCATGTTTGCTCGCCTAATTTTTTTGATATTAATTTATTCCAGTAAAGTGCTACACACTAATCATCAATTCATTTTGATTCCACGAATGCTGGTTGCCCTTTGGGTTCAAGAATGAGAAGCGAGTCGGCCGCTTTACTGCGGACGTCGCATAGCCTGGTATCGCGCCGGATTTGAAATCCGGTGACCTCGTGTCGCGGGAGTTCAAATCTCTCCGTTCGCGCCAACATTTTAGCCAAAAGAGCGCTAACGTTAGCGCTCCTACTCCGCCATTGATTCTAGGGGGTTGTCAATGTATTCAGCAAATGCATTTGCTAATCCTTGGTGGTCTAGTGATATTGAATATCAAAATTAACCAAATGTTGCATGATAGGCAAAACTGATGGCTTCAAACAAAAACCAAATTACTGGGATTAGCAAACAACAGGCGACAACATACTGATACGGATGCACCAAGTCAATGACATACGCCACGATGTAATCCCAAGCATCACCAAGTAATCCCATGTCAATCAAGTGCCGTCCTCATCGCCATCACGGTCAGTGCATCTGCAAGGACTACTTCTACAACTGTAGCAGTATGTATTGGATTTTATTGCCATGATTACTGCGAAGGGGCGCTAACCTAATTCATTTTTCCAAGACGAATGAACCCCAAGGTGCGCTAACCTGAGTGTTTTTTTGACTCAGTTAGCGCGCCCATTACCGTACTACGGGTGAGTAAAGACGTCTAACGTTTGGAGTGGGGTTGCTAACTCTCCGTTCGCGCCATTAACAATCAACAAAGATGCTCGTGAGAGCCACTTTACCAGAATCTACACCATGCTGGTAATGAATCAGGTGAAGCAGGGCTAGTCAATGCAATCACAGCTATCATAATACCAATGAAAAAGACAGGAAACAAAGCAGTCATTGTCAAAATGTTGCTGTCCTCTTCCATTCTAAGGTGCATGAATATGAAAGCGATCCCAAGAAATTTAACGATTCCAATAGAAACGAGCACAAAAATAATCATTCCTTCTGAAATCATTTCTTGTACCGATGCAGCAACAGCTCCAACTTCAATTAAAGTTAGAATCATCAGCATAGCGAAGTTCATGTTGTAAGCGTCTTTTCCAAATATTGTATGACTCATTTCCTCTCCTCCTTAATACAGATAAAATGCTGGGAAAACCAACACCCAAACCAAATCCACAAAGTGCCAATAAAGACCGAAGTACTCAATCGATACTGCGTTACTTGGTGAGTAACCTCCCTTGTGTGCTTTGTAGGTCATGTAACTCAGCCCTACAATACCACCGAATACGTGAGCACCGTGGGTGCCAGTAGCGACATAGAAGGTACTTGCTGAGAGACGTAAATTGGCTGTAAGGTGTTCTTCACCGTGTCCAAATGGGTAGGCTGTGTTGTGAATTGTATATCCATCTTCCAAAAGGCTAGGTGCATGGAATGGTCCTATGTTGAATCCAATGAACCATTCAACCATCTTCAAGATTAGGAACAGAATTGCAAGTGCAAGAGTAGCTGCTAGATAGTTGCGAACTTTCCGGCTGCGTTCATCTGCATCCAAATCCTTTCGCTTAGCGGTCTGTAGGGCCATTACCACAGTGAATGAAGATATAATCAAGGCAAATGTATTGATGGCTCCTGGAACCAATGTATCTGGAAGTCCAAATCCACCAAGTTTTATCGTCCACGATTCTGAGTGACTTCCAGCGATGAAGTAAGATGCTGGAATCCAGCAAGCATCACCTGGCGTGAATGGTACACCGTTAGAGTATGTGGAATGGTTGTCAAGAATTGCTTGACATGATTCCGTATTAAGTCTATAACGAATATAGGTTGAGAATAAGGACGAGAAGACCATCATCTCAGACATCAAGAATACCCAAATACCAACCTTACGAATGTCGATATTTTTGAATGGAACTCCACTTGATTTAGGCTCATAGTGCCCCTCAAATGAAATATCTTTGCGCCACCATATTAGGAAACCCGCGATGATTATTGCAAACCCAACAAGAGTTATCGGTAGTCCGCCAGGATGGTAGATGGTATTGTCCATTGTTTCATTCATTGCGAATGTCCCGGCAAATCCAAACAGGAATACTCCAATTCCAAGTGATATGATGATTGGCGCCCAACTGTTGTGTGGCGCTCCGTGTCCCCAGTCATGAGGTCCCCATGCACTTCCATGATGTTCGTGTTCTCCGTCGTAACTCATTCACCCACCTCCTCGTGGCCATCAGGGACCATCATTCGCATCAACCAATTCGGTTCCTTCTCCTCGTGAACGTTGACATCAATTATAGTTGGAATCTCGTCGAATGATGGGGTTGGTGGAGGGGATGTTGTAAGCCACTCGAATGACCAACCACCCCATGGGTCAGCTGGTGCTTTTTGACCCTTGATTAGAGATACTACCATGTTAATTATCATTAATACAGAAGAAAGTCCAAAGATAAAAGCATTGATTGTGATGAACATATTCCAACCTGCTGCTTCAGGAGGTAGAGTTCCAATCACATCGCTGTATTCATTTGCTTGTAAGAAGTATGTGTGGTGTCTGCGAGTCATTCCCCAAAGTCCTAACTTGTGCATTGGCCAGAATATCCCATTGTATGAAATGAAGGCGATAAGGAAATGAATAACACCAAGACGCTCATCCATCATGCGTCCAGTCATTTTCGGATACCAGTAGTAAATCGCTGCAAATAGGCCGAAA
>JACNFL010000225.1 GCA_014384685.1 Methanobacteriota archaeon | reverse complement strand
ACGGTTGGGAATGGCAATAAGAATGGTTGTAATTGAATAGGACTATTCTCGACCAACCAAGCTAAGGAAGAGTAGTCAACTCCGGATCCCTCAATCTCAATTTCGTCAACATCCATCTGGGACAGTTGCAACCTTCCACTCAACTCATCGTTGACAGCGTGCCAGTATGAGTACGCTTCAATAACCCAAATACCTGATTCACGGGTTCCGTTCCCTGATCCCTTAACACCGCCAAATGGTAGGTGGGCTTCAGCGCCAGTAGTTGAATTATTGATTCCAGTCATTCCAGCCTTTATGCCGGTCTTGTAACGGTAGGCTTCTAGCCTATCATTAGTATAAATCGCACTTGAAAGACCGTATGGGCTTGCATTGGCAAGGTGTAATCCGTGGTCAAAATCATCAGCCTTGACAATAGTTACAACTGGGCCGAATATCTCTTCTTGGAAGCATTCCATATCTTCTGTTACATCAACAAAAACATGTGGCCACATGTAGACTCCTTCACTTGCGTCCCCTAAGAATTCGCTAGGTTTGTTGTCATTTGTTATTCTGCCCTTTCCAAATACTTGGGTAGCACCACTTGCCTTGCACATCTCCACACCAGTTAGGAAATCCTTAGCATATTTTTCAGACAGCATTGGTCCGTACAATACACCAGGGTGGCGAGATGAATCGCCAATAGATGTTGATTCTACTTTTGCCATGAACATCTCCATGAATGGATCATAGATGTCTTTGTGAATTATCAAATTGCCAAGACTTGTACAGCGTTGTCCCGCGGTTCCAAATGCCGCCCAGTAGGCCCCTTCAACAGCATTTTCAAGATTTGCTGTGGGCATAACAACTAGTGGATTTTTACCACCTAATTCTAGGCTTGCTGAAACTAAATTTCTGCCACATACTTCACCAATCATTTTTCCTACAGCAGTACTTCCGGTGAATGATATTTTGTTGACTAATCCTTCATCAGCTGCATCAACCAAATGCTGACCCGCTCCACTTCCTTTGCCATGTACGAGATTGATGACTCCATCAGGTAACCCAGCCTCGTGCATTATCCTAGCTAATGCAAATGATAGCAAAGGCGCATCTTGTGGTGATTTCCAGACACATGTGTTTCCACACATAATTGCTGGAATCATCTTCCAGAAAGGAACCGCCGCAGGGAAATTACAAGCGTTGATGATTCCACACACCCCAAGCGGACGGCGGTAAGTGAACAATTCTTTATCTGGTAATTCAGAATTTACTGTCTGCCCATAGAGACGACGACCTTCTGACTGGAAAAAGAGACAAGTATCAATCGCTTCTTGCACTGAACCAGCAGATTCTTTCAGAGTCTTACCGATTTCACGTGTTTCAAGTGCAACGATTGAATCTTTATGCTCCATTAAGAGACGACCCATGTTTCCAATTATTTGCCCGCGTGTTGGAGCCGGAGTAGCTGCCCATTCGGGAAAAGCGGCTCCAGCAGCAGCGAGAGCATCGTGGACATCTGATTTTGTTGAAAGAGGGAACACACCCAAGCAATCGGTTTGCCATGCTGGATTTGTAGTTTCAAAAGTGCCGCCATCACTTGATTCTGTCAACTGTCCATTGATAATGTTGTATCCTTTTATTTTTGGTAATCCATTCGGATTATCACTCTCGAGGTGCTCAAGTCCTACTTCCAACACATGGGTCATGACCTGTTCGGGGGCGGTTCCATTCATGAATACTACGCGGGATTCGCTCTTCTTTACACTCCAAGCCCTGATTTAGAAAAAAACATGTATATTCACCCTTAGAATCTTGGACTGCGCTACAATTGAATGGCAATGATGTCCGTGAAAGTGGTAGTTACGAAAGTGCATGGTTTTTAGTGAGTCCGCGAATCCGGTGTTCTATAGTCGGAGTGGTGACAGTGGCAGGGGACAATAAAAAAACACTGAATTTGAAAGTAGCAAAAGCAATTCCTAGTGATGTTGGTCATGGAAGAGCAAGGGTTCCATTTGATAATGATTTGAATCTAAAACCAGGAGATATCATAGAAATCAAAGGTGATGATACCACCGCTGCAATAGTTTGGAGATGTCGACCTGAAGATGCCAACCTAGGCGTTATTCGAGTTGATGGTATTATCCGCAAGAATGCTGGTTCACAACTCAGCTCAAATGTAACCATTCGTAAAGTTGAGGCTAAGCCATGCACAAGGCTTACCCTCTCACCTGTAATGGCTTCAAAACAGAAAGTTCGGTTTGGACCGGGTATTGAGGGCTTTGCCCGAAGAGGGCTCAATAAACGGCCAGTAGTCGCTGGTGATAGAATATTCATACCCGGTATGACATTATTCGCTGAGGCACTTCCCTTCGCTATTATGTCAACAACACCAAAGGGGATTGTCCAAGTACTCCCTGAAACTGAAATTGTAATCAAAGATGAGGCAATCGACGAGGAAATATCTCAAGGTAGTACCTCTGTAACTTACGAAGACATCGGCGGCCTAGGTGACCAGCTGCAAAAAGTACGAGAGATGATCGAGTTACCTCTCAAACATCCAATTTTGTTCCGCACATTAGGGATAGACCCACCAAAAGGAGTTCTATTGCATGGTCCGCCGGGTACAGGTAAAACAATGATTGCAAAGGCAGTGGCGAACGAAACAAATGCCCATTTCACTTCAATTAATGGTCCTGAAATCATCAGCAAATATTACGGTGAATCAGAGAAGCAATTACGTGAAATATTTGAAGAAGCAGCATCTCAAGCACCAGCAATTATCTTTATCGATGAATTAGACAGTATCGCGCCAAAGCGTGAAGATGTTACTGGCGAAGTTGAGCGCCGGGTTGTTGCTCAATTGTTGACATTGATGGATGGTATGCAAGGTAGAGACAATGTAGTCGTAATCGGGGCAACCAACAGGCAGGATGCTATTGACCAGGCATTGAGGCGACCAGGAAGATTTGACCGAGAAATTGAAATTGGTGTACCAGATAAAGTTGGTCGCCAAGAAATAGTTGACATCCATGTTAGAAGTATGCCAATTGCAGATGACTTTGACATGGAGTGGGTACTAATCAATACACACGGATTTGTTGGTGCCGATATTTCAGCACTTGCTCGGGAAGCAGCAATGAAAGCATTGCGAAGATACCTACCCGAAATTGACCTTGAAGAAGAAGAGGTGCCACCTGAAGTTCTAGAAAAGATGGAAGTCACAATGAACGATTTCAAACTCGCAATAAAAGAGGTTGAGCCAAGCGCCTTGAGAGAAATTTACATCGAAGTACCTGAAGTTGGTTGGGACCAAGTCGGGGGATTAGATGAAGTAAAAGACCGGCTCAGAGAAAGCATTGACTGGCCACTCACCAAACCTGAATTGTTCAAACACTTTGGGATTGAAGCACCTAGAGGGGTGCTGTTGTTTGGAGCGCCTGGAACTGGTAAGACATTGTTGGCTAGAGCAATTGCTTCTGAGGCACAGGCTAACTTCATTACTGTCAAAGGACCTGAATTATTCTCAAAGTGGGTTGGGGAATCTGAAAAGGCTGTCCGCGAAATATTCAAGAAAGCAGCACAAGCATCTCCAAGTATTATTTTCCTAGATGAATTTGAGAGTATTGGCGCTCACCGATCATCGAACACCGATGGTGATGGTGGACAGACAGTTGGGAATCGAATGGTTGACCAAATTCTAACCTGTATGGATGGAATAGAAGCACTTGACGGAGTAGTCATTGTTGCGGCTACCAACCGCCCTGAAATGATTGACCGAGCACTACTAAGGTCTGGAAGATTTGAAAGAGTCTTGCACATACCACCACCAGATGAAAAGAGTTGTAGAGAAATTATCAAAATTCATACAGCAAATATGCCCATAGGGAAATTTGAACCTACTGATTTCGCTAAGAAATTGAATGGTTATACCGGTGCTGACATTGAAGCGGTTTGCCGAGAAGCAGCACTCATCGCAATGCGAGCAAGCAAGAAGACAGTTACCAAGAAGCACTTTGAATCAGCAGTGGGGAGAGTCAGACCAACCGTGACTCCTGATATGCTTGATTACTATGCTAAGTTGGAAGTCAGCCTCACTAGTGGAATGGAGAGTGTGAAGAGAGGAGGAGACACACTTTCCGGTATCGAATCGGTTTGATGAACAGCGAACTAATTCAACCGAATTACCTGTGTGAATCGTTAAACCTCTTAGCAAGGCGAGGCGAATGAGAGGATTCAAGGGGTAAGGCCACCGACGGCAAAATGATGACAGCGACTTTCGGGCAGGAACTGATTGGCCTAGTCGTTGTTGATTCACGAGGTGATATCCTTGGAACTGTGGCCGACTTGATGTTGGACTTGAACAGCGGGGCTGTTGGAACACTTGTAATTGAGTTACAACCATCTCTTGATGCCACCAAATTACCATGGCCTTCGGAAGCTGGTTTGATGTTGCTTCCTAGTGAAGAAATTGATAGAGTTGGGCCTCAAATCGTGTTAAAGCGGTGAAGTCAAAGAGATTCACCTGCGCACAACCGTATTAAGGCAGCCTCAGTCGTGAATCTGTTAGACCTATGGTCTAGAGGGTGATAGAGTGGCAATCACAGCGAATCAATTGTTCGCTCGGATGAATACTCAACAGTTTAGAAGGGGGGCTACTCTAA
>JACNFL010000233.1 GCA_014384685.1 Methanobacteriota archaeon | reverse complement strand
GGAGTCGTGAGTGATTTATTTGCATTTGATGGTGCTCCAGAGGCTGGGTATGCTCAGCCAGCCCCATTACTTTCTGAGGAGGAAGCAATAGCTGGAATCCCTGAATCAATTAGGCGTAAATCTTTGCCTCGCTGGCCACGCGCTAGCGAGCCTGAATTAGTACGGCATTACACATGGCTTTCGCGTCGTAATTTCGGGATAGATACTGGATTTTATCCACTTGGTTCATGCACGATGAAACACAATCCTAGAGTTAATGAAAAAATTGTTCAAATGGCTGGAATGAATGACTTGCATCCACTTGCCCCAGCATCTCATTTACAGGGATTAATGGCAATATTTTATGAGATGCAAGAAATGCTTTCACACTGCGCTGGAATGGATACAGTAACACTTCAACCAGTTGCAGGTGCACAGGGTGAATTTGCGGCAATTCGTTGTATTCAAGAATATCACCGAAGCAATGGTGAAGGTAGCCGTGACAAAGTCATCGTGCCTGATTCTGCTCATGGTACTAATCCTGCATCAGCAGCAATGTGTGGATACCAAATCATAGAAATTTCTAGTAATGAAAATGGCAGGCTTGACCTTGATGCATTACGTGCAGTCGTTGGCGACGATACTGCTGCTATGATGGTGACAAATCCAAGCACTTTGGGAATATTTGAGCCTGAAATTGCAGAAGCCACTGAGATTGTTCACAATGCTGGCGGGCAGATGTATTATGATGGTGCAAACTTCAACGCAATTCTAGGAAAAACTTCACCAGGATTGATGGGATTCGACGCGGTGCACTACAATCTCCACAAGACATTCTCTCAACCACATGGTGGAGGCGGTCCGGGCTCTGGCCCAATAGGGGTAAAGAGTCACTTAGCACAATTTTTACCAAAACCTCTGGTTGTTAGAGAGAAGGATGAACAGGGATTAGATGGTTGGGCATATTCATGGGAAGATCCTGTCAATAGCATAGGTAAGGTACAGCAGTGGCACGGTAACTCCGGTGCAGTAGTTCGTGCATGGGCCTTTTATCGGCGCTATGGCAGAGACCTTGAAAAGATGAGTGAGCATGCTGTATTGAATGCAAATTATTTGCGGCATCGTATCTTGAATCCTAGTGCTGAGAAAGCGAGTAAGATTCCTGCGATGCCGATTGATGGTGCTCCAGCAAAGGTAGTGAAACACGAATTTACCCTCAGTATGTCTCCTGTGAAAGATGCTACAGGAGTTAGTGGCAAGGATGTTGCTAAGAGATTGTTAGATTATGGATACATGGCCCCAACCCTATATTTCCCAATGATTGTTCCAGAATGTCTGATGATTGAGCCAACAGAAACTGAAAGCAAAGAAGTTCTCGATAAATTCGCAGAAGATTTCTTGACGATATTGACAGAAGACCCCGAACTCGTCAAAACTGCACCCCACACAACTGATGTTAGCAGGGTGGATGAAGTGTGGGCGGCGAGAAATCTTGTACTCCGTCACTCCCTAGGGGAGTGAAGGTCATCTAAGGGTGTGTTTCAATTACTATCGGTTGAGGTGAGCCTAAAGGCTCACGAGGGATGATGATGGCAATACGGCTTCGTTTAGGACTGTTTTTGGCGTTTTTGATGCTAATCACTCCGCTGACTCCGCTAACCACCCTAGAATCAGTTCAAGCATCACCCGAAGAGAATGGGACTGCCTCACCACTTGAGATTCTCAATCTTGCCGCAGGTTCTCTATCTGAACCAGCTATTGTCGGAGATGATGATGGAAATTTCCACATATTTTGGATAGAAAATCAAACCAATGCAATGTATTCAGTAGTTGATTCAAGCGGTGAAATTTCAGTAATTCCACAGCCGATTTCTTATAGTGGTTCTAACATTAAATGGTCACCGCGGATGGAAATCGATGATTCAGGTAACCTACATCTTGTATGGATAAAAGATACAACATCAAACGATTGTTTGGTTTACCTTGCAATGGATCCATCATCTGATACTGACTCTAATGACGGGGTTTTCAATCCAAGTGGCCACTCTATGAACAATGTTGTTTGCAAAACAAATTTCATCGTTGAGAATATTGCAAATCCAAATCTTGCCATAGACTCACAAGGTGCCGCTCATATTGTTTGGCAAGACAAGGATGACCCTCTTGATTTACGTTTTGGATTGCCAGGAATCCGTTACTCAATGATGGTAGCAAATTGGACCACTCATACTCCGAATAGTCCTATTTTCGATACTCTCTTAACCCCTCTACCAAGTAAGTCAACATTCCCAGAAGTGGCGATTACAAGTGATGATGAGGTAGTGATTACTTGGCAAGATAGCCGTGGAAGCATGATTGAATTAGTAGTCTTGCTTGATTCTTCAGGCGGTATGGCAAGTGAATGGGAAGATATCTGCACTCTGATGTATGGTGGTAGTGATGGAGAGGGTTGGACTTCTCCAGGGCTACAGAACATAGCTGATATTGCGGGTGTTACGCTGTTGGATACAATCTACGGTCTTGGCGACTATATTCGCCCTCAAGCAAATTCAGGGAATTGTGCTGGCCATAACACAAATGACCGCTCACGCGCTACTATCCTAACACCTCAGGTTGATTCAGGGGGTATTCGCAAAATTCACAGAACTATGTACAATGGCCAATCTCAAAATTGGGGTAACCAACAGGAGGAGTGGGGGCCAGGTACAACATGGGCTTGCCTGTCATGGATGGATGCACAAGGAAATACTGGGACTTCTGCAAACCCACCTACTCAATACGACCACAGGTGGAATCCTAATGCATCAAAAATAGTAATTCCAATTGGTGATGAAGGCCCAAAGGTTGGTGACCCTGCTCAACAATCTGATGATGTTCAATCGATTGATGAATCCCATGATGCCTGTGTAAACGGTGGTATTGTTCCGTGGGTATTTATTGGCGATATTCAAAGTTCAGCGTCAAACAATATGTGGGACCATGGATTAGACTTGGCTCATTGCCCAGTGAGTGGGGTTTCAGTAACGCCTCGTTCGTGCTCAGGTGCTAACACTCGTAATACCGATGGTGCAGGTGGTGTTGGTCAATGGCCTTCAAGTGGCCAAGATCTCTCAGAACTTTTTGACCAATGGATGGGTATTCTAAACTCAGGTTCACCAGAAGTTTGGACCACCGTGGTTGACCCATATGCAAAACTCAGTGACCTAAATCATGTTTCAGGAACACCTGCGCATTACACTGCAGGAGGAGTCTATACTGAGGATATTGGTTGGGGTGGTTCTAACGGAAACAACTTTGTCGTGGTAAATGATACTCGATTGACGTATGATGACGCTTGGTCATCTCGTCCAGCGCTTGAAATCGCTTCAGATGGTTGGTTACAATTCATTTGGTCAGATAGCCGTACAGGACATACTACTTCAGATTCGCATGAATTGATGTGGCAGGAAGTAGACCTTTCTGCTTGGAATTTCAATGGTCAGTCTGGAGGTATCAATTTACAGGGTGCCCTAAATCAGCCTCAGGCACTTTCTCCGCTTGATGGCACAGGTGCAGTTGGTTCACGAGATTATTCGGCTCATAGTAGCCAAGCCGCATTAGTGATTGATGAAGATGACTTGATGCACACAGTATGGGTGGAAAGTGATTCAGGTTTAGCGACTAATCTATCTTATCGCCGGTCTACTGACGCTACTATTACTAGTCAGGTTGCTGACAATCCTTGGGAGATTGATTGTGGGGGATTCGGTTGTCTTGGACCGACATACGAACTTGCTGATTGGCAGAGTGAAAAGATGGGTACTGGTGGGCAACCAGTAATCTTTGATGTTGAGGAGGACTTCGGTTCACCACCTGGGATAGCAGTAACTTCTGATAACCGCAGAACAGCAGGTGTTGTTTGGGTTGATAGTGAGGCATGTGGCACAGGGGATACTGGACCCCCACAGGGTGACCACCTTTGTTTCAGGAGAATCCAGCGCAGTTTGTTACAATTAGATAGCAATTCACCATCACTAGAGGTTTCTTTGGAACCAGGTGAAAGTGCGATTTTCAATTTCACTGTTGAACATCTTGGGGCTACTAGTGGAAGTCCAATGGATGTAAATTTTGATTGGGAGGGGCTACCATCAACTTGGACTGTTACTGCACTTATTGGCAGTGGGCCAACAGCCACGGTTCTTTCGCCAATTAATTTTGATTGGCAGATTGCATCAGGTGACTCGGTGGATGTATCAATGACTATTGAGGCGCCGTCAAAAATTGATGCAACCATCAGTGAATCTCATTCACCATTATTGTCAATTACTTCTGATGATGGTGAACATGGCTCTTCTATTGAGTTGGATATTGATTTACAAGTAATTCATGGATTAGTTATCTCAGCACAACAACAGGTAATTGAAATTGAGCAAGGTGGTTCGGGTATTCTTAGTGTGAATGTTTCAAACTATGGGAATTTGGTGGAGGAGATTTCTTTTCCAAGTACAACTAGTGAAGATGGTAGGTCTATTTGGGGTCTCCCATATGGCTGGCAAGTCAGTTTCGCTGATCACATCAATATGCTGGCAGATGGTACTACAAGTTCGAAAACCCTGCAAATATCGGTTCCCTAATTCCAAGAGCCGTGAATAACTAACATTACAATCGTTGGTACTTCTGTTATAGTTGCGAATCCTGTT
>JACNFL010000293.1 GCA_014384685.1 Methanobacteriota archaeon | reverse complement strand
TGGACTTTACTGGGTGATAAACAGGCAACAGACCTTCAATCACTACTTTCAAACCTGTCTGAAAACAATCTGCCGAAACAAGGTGCTGCCAACCTTGAATTCTCTTGGCAAATGGCTAGTGACAATGTCACAATAAATTGGAATTTAACCTCTCAAACAGATGTACATGTTGACTTCTTAATCAGTCAAGATGGAGTAGTTTGGCCAGGCACAACCCAAACTCTTGACAAAGTTGTACGAAGTGGTTTGACAAACTTAACCGGACAAAATGAGCAGACATTTTCCCTCAATCAATCAGGTTCAGGAAACCTATCATTGACCGCGATTGTGAGAGTCTCAGGTGATGTAAATTTAGAGGCAGGCTCTGAAATCCCCTTGTTTAGTGGCCTCCCCGATACGTGGAGTGAACCAGAAAGTGTCCGCTCTCTTTCACCCAAATTTATTGCGGTGTTTTCAGTACTAATTTTCCTTCTTGCTTTGATTCCTATGCGGCATACAGTTCCGGTGCTTTTCCGCAAGCAGCAACCGCCATTATCATCACATGATGAGGAAGAATGATTGCTAATTGAACCCGAATGGCTTATCAAAGAGGGGCTCTCGCCCCAATCACACAGACATAGTCTGTAGGCGATAGCCAATGGTAAAACCAATTAGACCACACACCCGTTTTGAAAAGGCAAGAATCATCGGTTCACGAGCTCTGCAAATCAGCATGGGTGCGCCACTTTATGCGACCGAAGAAGAGTTGCGAATTAACTTCCGAGAGGAGTTAGTCTCACTTTATGGGGTTGATGAAGCCAACATTCGTTTCGTTCTTGACCCGCTCAAGATTGCAACTTTAGAGTATGAGAAGCATCTCATTCCAATTGATGTTGATCCACACGAGGATTGAACTCAATCATTAATCAAATTGAGATTAATACGGCGACAGCGTTGCCGCCACCAAGGCAAATTGTCACAATTCCCTTGCTTCCACCACGTGTTCTTAGGGCGTTGATTAGAGTCATTAGACAACGAGTTCCGGTTGAACCAAGTGGATGTCCAATAGCGATAGCGCCACCGTTAACATTGAATTTATCATCAGAAATCCCCAATTCTTTGGCAACCGCACAACTCGCTGCCGCGAAAGCTTCGTTGTGCTCAACAACATCAATATCAGAAATAGTCAGATTATTTCGCTCTAACAGCGTTCTAACTGCTGGAATCGGTGCCGTCATCACATCAGCCGGTGCAAGCCCAGATGTCGTTTGGTCAACAATCGAGGCTAGGATTTCCCAACCCTCTGCCTCTGCTCTATCACGGCTCACTACTAGTACCGCAGAAGCCCCATCAGAAATTTGACTTGCATTACCTGCAGTCACTTGCCCATCGGCATCAAAAACAGGTTTCAACTCACCTAAATCTGTTACACTCGTAGAAGCGCGTATTCCCTGGTCGTTCACTAATATCATTGTATTTCCGTCTCTGTCAACCCCTTGAACAGGAAAAGCCTCCCACTCAAACAATCCATTTTCCCAAGACTGGTGTGCTAGTTGATGTGAACGAACAGAATAATTATCGGCATCATCTCTTGAAATATCAAAATCACAAGCCACTTTCTCGCCTGTATTTCCCATGTGTTGGTCGTTATAGCCATCCCATAATCCATCATGAATCATGACACTTTTCATATCACCATATTCATCGCGTCCAGTCTTTTGGCCGAAATGTGGTGAATTTGTCATAGATTCCATACCACCAGCGATTACAACTTCGTATTCGCCAGCGCGAATCGCTGAAGCGGCAATCATCACAGCTTTCAGACTTGAACCACATACTTTGTTGATGGTAGTACATGGTGTTGAATGTGGTAGCCCTGCTCCAATTGCAACTTGGCGAGCAGGTGCCTGCCCTGCACCTGCTTGGAGAACTTGTCCAAACAGAACTTCGTCAATAATACCGGTGCTTGCATCAATGCCAGCCCGTTCTAGTAATTCTGCCACTGCTAAGGTTCCTAGTTCAGTAGCCGAGTAATTTTGCAAAGCACCGCGGAATTTTCCAACAGGAGTTCGGGCGACTGCACAGATGACCGGGTCTGCCATTGAGTAGCACTGCGAGGGTTCGCCCTTTCAATCATACCCTCAACTAGTCAATCCTAATTTAGTCAGGCAAAACCATAGAATTCAGGTTGTTGTAACTCAGGTAATGCCTCGCTCTTGATGAGAATGGTGCGAACAGCCCAAAGGTCTCCAAAGACACGATACTGAAGTGTTGCTTCTAGGTAGTCAACTCCGGATGAACCGCCAGTGCCTACTCTGCGTCCAATCAGTCTCTCGACCATGCGTACATGGTGGGTTCGGAAAAGGACCAGTGATTCCTCAAGTTCAACAAGTGTGTCAATCAATATTCGTGGCCAAGCAAGGAGAGGTAGTTCTCTGTATGATTCAATGAACAGCAAACCTGCTCGGGAGCGGGAAACCACACCATCTGGTCTTAGAAAATCTATTGCTGCTTCATGGGCACCAGCAAATCTCGCTGCCACCGCCTCAATATTGTCAACTCCGTGTTGACTCATTCTAGCAACCGCATCATCACCAATTTTTTTGTGAATAGCCAAATATTCATCGACAAACTCGCTTACTTTTTCTTCATCTCCAGCATCTCCTGCAAGCGACCCTTGAATTGGTGTTCGTAGCAACCAATTTGCCAATATATCGCCAAGCGCCGGCATTGCTGCTTCGGCTTCCAGCCTTTCCAGAACTTCAGCATCTGTTTCACCTCGCTCAGCCAATTTGCGGAAATGAGCGAGCGGATCCATGCCTGCAACACGTTGCTTTGTTTCTAGACCCAGTAGAAGTTCAAGTTCCCGCATTTGATAGGACTCAAATCCGGACGCAGTTCCTAATCCATCGCGGAACGCCAAGAAATCTTGAGGAGTAAGGGTCTCCATTATTTTCCATTGGTTAGCCATATGGCGGAAAATTTCGGTACATCTCTTGAGGTGATGGACGATTCGCGGCACATCTTCTTCGGGAAGTGTGGTTTGGAGAAGTAGGGCTCTAGCGGCTCTTAACTCAATAAGAACAAGGCGAAACCAAAGTTCGAAGTTTTGGTGAACAATCACGAAATGTTGCTCGTCATTTGAAAGTTCATCATCATCTCCTTGCAGGCTTAACAGCTCGTGGAGGTTGAGATAATCTGCGTAGGTCTTACTTCCGGCCATAACTCTCGGTTGGGGTAGAGGTTTAACGAATTGTCGTTACATAATTTTACTCACGACGTTGGAAAAATACGCAAACTCCACCCACGTTTTGAGCGGTAGAAGCGTTATACTCATTTAGTGGACCTATCAGCCATTCCTAATGGCAGGTAGCGGCGAGCAGTTGGCGGAGTGGCTCTCCGCGTACACTCCTGATGAGATTACCATCGGTGTAGTCGCGTCTCATTCGGCCTTACAAATTCTTCACGGCGCTCGGACTGAAGGTTTCAGAACGCTAGGCATTGCTGTTGGTGAAGGCCGGCGCAAGATGTTCAAAGCATTTCCAGGCGCCGAGCCGGATGAATGGCTAATGTTAGATGATTATAATCAGATGTTAGACAAAGCAGAATGGTTCAGAGAACGCAATGTAATCATAATTCCACACGGCTCTTTGGTGGAATATCTTGGTCCAGATAATTTCATTGATTTACAAGTTCCAACTTTTGGTAACCGTCGCATCTTGAAGTGGGAAGCAGGTAGAGATACTCAGCGTGAATGGTTAGAAATGGGTGGCTGCACAATGCCAAAAACCATTGATGACCCACACGATATTGATGGTCCAGTTATCGTAAAATACGCTGGCGCCAAAGGCGGCAGAGGATATTTCGTCGCCAGAAATTTCAGAGATTTCCGGCGAAATGTCGATTTGGAAGAGGATTTCACAATCCAGGAATACATCTTGGGAACTCGCTACTACATGCAATTCTTTTACGATCCAATTTGTGATGATGGTTACCAAGTTGAAGGCATGATGTCAAGAGAAGGTCAAGAAATTGGGCGTCTAGAACTGCTAACAATTGACCGGCGCGACGAAGCAAATGTTGACGAGTTCTACAAACTAGGTTCACTCAGAGATTTGAGAGATATGGGTTTGGAACCGTCATTCGTGGTTACAGGTAATACCGAGGTGGTTTTGCGAGAGTCACTTTTGCCCGAAGCATTCCGTTTAGGTGAAGGAGCGGTTGCTTCATCTCTTGAGTTAGAGGAAGGCGCACGAGGTATAATTGGGCCATTCTGTCTCGAGGCAATCGTTACCGACAAATTAGAATTCAGAGTATTCGAAGTATCTGCTAGAATTGTGGCGGGTAGTAACGTCAGCATTGGCGGCTCGCCATACATGAACATTAACGAGGATGACATGAGCGTAGGTCGCCGTATTGCAAGATGCATTCGCAAGGCTGCTGATAAGAATAGATTACACGAAATCTTATCTTAACTAGGTCATCTAGGAATTAATCAAACAATCTCGTAAGAGAATGTTTTCAATTATAATTCCCATTTTGTTTCTTGTGTTTCTGGGTTGAAGTAATACATATTTCCTTGCTGGTCATATTGCTCAATCCAATCTCCAGAATCACCTTGGTTTGAATTTGGTGGTAAAGCACTTTCATTACTAGGTGGTGGCATTTCTGCTCGTGGTGGTTGGCT
>JACNFL010000159.1 GCA_014384685.1 Methanobacteriota archaeon | reverse complement strand
TGCACCTGGATTTGCATTTTGCCACTCTGTGAAAAATTCGGCTGTTAATTCATTTGTTTCAACATCAATTGGGTAAAATGCTTCAATATTGTCTAACTTCTCTTTCAATTGAAATACACGGCTCATAAATCTCTTCTGAAAACCAAGAATTAACTTACACCCAGCTGCTGATAATTGCTCGCAAATCGCCCATGCAATACTTTCTTCGCTAGCCACACCGAATACTAGTGCAGTTTTTCCCTTTAGTTGCAACATAAAAGCACCTGTTCCTACCAACATCGGTTCGCCGGCGAAGACGCCTTCAAGACCTTTGCCTACCCTGTTAGCCAAGAGCGTCATTCACGAAGGGATGTAATTATCCCAAAAATGTGCCCCATACACCCTCTTTTTGGTACAAATATCAAAATTCCGACCGTAGGTCGGGTAGAACTCTTGTTGAAACTGTGAAAAATGAGGGGTTTTACATAACGTGTTCAAATTTAATCAAATTATGATGGTGTGGCTTCATTCATATTCTCCATACAAAGCCTCGGGTAGATCGATATGAATAGCGCTCAGTACCGCTTCTGCATCTAATCCTCTGCCAGTTAGAGAAGTTGCAAGAGTTTGGGTTCTACGAGGTACGGTCTTTGGACCTAGTACTGCACCGGGTCTTCGTGGGTCATCCATGTAATCGGTTTCCATGAGGAAACCACCTTCATTTTGCCAGATAGTATCAGAAATATCCTTGATTGAATCACGGCCAACTACTACTGAGGATGTCAATCCATGTGTGAATTTTTTACTGATATTTGCTTCTGCATGATGGTGAATTGCACCAAATCTAGGGAATCCTACGTGGTCACAAATCTTAGCAATTTCACGGTTGGTTTTTTCACCATTCGCGTCAAGGTGAAGTTGGACAGGGACATTTGCCTTTTTACACATTGAAAGCATTTCAATCAAAATCTCATCAGCCTGATCTAAGACATCATCACCAACATCCCAGTGAGGGCGTCCTATTTCACCAACTCCGACTGCTAAATTTTCTTCACAAAATTCGATTGCTAATTCAACCGCTTGAAGGTGTAAATCATTTGATTCATCAACACCTAAGGCCGCACACTGATGAACCCAGGCAGCAGGGTGTGGGCCGAGTACAACTCGGACCCCCAAATCACATTCCAAACGAACTTGTTTCGCCATCGCTACGGTGTCTTCGTATGCCTCTCTAATTTCTTCTACAGTATTTGGGAGATTGTCAAAATCTGGCTTGTGAACCAATACTAAATCAGTTCCACCAGCACGCTGGAAATCGGCTGCTGCATCAAGATAACGACCGACTCTATCCAAGTGGAAATGGTTGTCTAGAATTGGACCGTTCCACTGCCCATCAACAAGAGTCATTGTGATGCCTCATGAATCATCTTCTTCTACTTCAAGTGCAGGTTCTTGTGGCTCTGAGTCAACTTTTTCCTCTGACCCATTGGATTTCACTAATACTTTCACAAATAGATTCTCGGCATCAAATCTAGTACCCCAATGTGTAGCCGCCATCTCGACCAAATTTTTGTGCCTAGCACCAAGAGCAATTCCAAGTCCATTAGAAAAGAATAGTAAATCCATATCGTGCAATTCATCACTAA
Source organism: Methanobacteriota archaeon (assembly GCA_014384685.1). The sequence continues at coordinate 3,060 of JACNFL010000159.1, read as the reverse complement.
TACGAATGCACTCAAGACGCTCATCAGTTTCAAAAGCAGGATAATATTCTGAAACTTGGTCAATTCTAAGTGGTTGACCATAATCAAACGAAACTACGAGAGGGCCTTTCTCAGTGGTAATCCCTTCATCGGGTCTCCCTAATCTAAGTAACATTTCACGAGCTGCTGCCCAAGCGACTTCTGAATGATTGGTACCATGTACTACCAGCCTTCCCTCATCATCAACTAGAAGAGTTGCTCGTGGATTCTTAAGAGCCAGTATCACATACTTACCACTCTTCTTGCCACCAAGGGAATTGATGACCTCTTCGGCCTCAAATGGTTGTGGGGCAGTGAACCTAACCAACTGGTTCTCTACCCTAACTTTGACTGCACTTCGACGACCCATTTTCACTCCTCCAACCCGTCTGCTTCAACATCTTCCACTTCTACGTTGGTCTTGAGCGTTGCGAGTATGTCTTTCATCCAATCTTGGTAAATTGGCACGATTAAAACTGGTTCTTCTTTGATTGATGAAAGGTTGGCGAGTGCTCCGCGTAATCTGCCTGCAAATCTAAGATTCCTGCTCTCTTGCAATTCTACTGTTGAAAATGATTCTGAAACTCTCCACCAAGTTGCTGCTAATCCTGCTGCTATTGCAAGTGATTCCGAACCATCTGATATTGGAGGTTCGCTAACTTCAGGTTGAGTGCGCTTCCATGTTTTAGCAAAACGGCGTCGAGCAAATAATTGCAAAAACAGACGTGATAATTTTGCAGCCTCATCTGCAGATTCTTCCAAATAAGTGAGCCAGTCCTCGTCTTCAACTCCCGGCTCTATGAAATAAGTAGGAATATTGTCTCTATCTGCTAACTTGAGTAAACGGCGTGGTTCAGGGTCAGGGAATTTCGCCCCCTTGACATCTTTTAACAACTGCATGCGGATTAACATCCTCGCTAAATCACCACCACCATGAATTGCCAACATTGTTGAAGAGCCCTTACCAGACTTTTCCATCTTCTCTTCATCTTCCCAAGATTCTCGCTCTTCTGGATGAAGTAAAAATGCAAGCCCATCCCAATCATCTCGGGGACGGAGTTTGCGTGGTAATACAACAGTGGGGATGTAAGGGAAAAATCGAATCACCCCCCCTTTTGGGTCTTTCCAATCCACCGATTTCCAAGGCCAAGACAAGAGAACACCTCAACCTAAAATTGATGGATCCTTACCTAAATCTTTGGTGATGTTCTTCTGGTGACTCTCCAAAGTCCCACCACCGATTTCAAGCAGTTTTGCGTCACGCCACAATCTCTCAACTACATATTCTCCAACATAACCGTAACCACCCATAACTTGCATAGCACGGTCAGCAATATCCTTCGCTAGGGTTGTTGAGACCAACTTGATACCGTCAGAATCCAAACGATTACCGCTTTGTTCAACATCCATTTGCCTAGCCACATTGTAGAGGTATGCCTCCATCCCACGCCATTCTGCAAATGATTGCCCGATGTAACGTTGTATCTGACCAAAATCTCTAATCGGCCGTCCAAATGCTTCTCTCTCGGTAGCATAACGATTCATTTCTTTGACACAGCGGCGAGCAATTCCTAGACTCATCCCTGCTAAAGTAAGCCGTTCTAATTCTAGATTTCTCATCATGTGAATCATTGATTCACCACATTCTCCAACGAGACTGTCGGGGCCAACCACACAGTCATCATAGACTAATTCAGCAGTGTTGGAACCGCGCATTCCAGTTTTATCAACAATCTTTTGCCCAACTGAAAACCCAGGGGAATCTGCGAACACTATGAAGGTTGAAATCTCAGCTCTACCGTTTTCTTTTACTCCTGTTTTTGCATAAGTCCAAACAACATCACATGGTGTACCTTCTTCATCAATACAGCCGTTAGTAATCCACATTTTACGGCCGTTGATTACCCAATTTCCGTCATCTCTTTGCTGAGCAGTAGTGCCCATTGACATCACATCTGTACCAACATCTGGTTCAGACATTGCCATGGCTCCTATCCACTCACCACTGCAAACTTTGGGAAGTATCTCTTGCTTTTGAGTAGAATTACCATTTCGTGATAGGTTGTTGACAAACAACATACTATGAGCAAGATACGCCAAAGCAAATCCAGGGTCACTATAGGATAATTCCTCGTGAACAATTGTAGCGGCTAAGGCGTCCATTCCAGCCCCACCATACTCCTCTGGAGCGGTGATTCCCAATAGCCCTAGTTCACCCATATCACGTAATAATTGGAGATTGAACATCTCATCTCGGTCAAACTCAAGTGCTTGTGGCTCAACTTCTGAACTGACCCAGTCACGAACCATTTCTCTTAGCATTGCGTGTTCTTCGGTCGGATTAGCGATGTCAAGCGTCTTGTAATCCACGCTCTCACCCTCATCTAATTTACGTGATCTCACTTGTTCTCTCGTACCCAATCCTGGAGTTGTTGCAGTGACCATCCTTGGTCAAAGTAACCTTGAATCGTTGCATCATCCCAGAATGGGAATAGACGCTTTGCTCGATCCATCTTTGAATCGCCGCCAGCAGCAGGTCCTCCACCGTAACCAGGTGGGCCACTGCTCTGAGTAGCATAATCTGCACCGTCACCTGTTTCAGCACGAGGCGGCCCTCTTGACATAGGAGTCATCGCTTCACCCGGAGGCAAGTAATCCTCATCCTCAACGAAGAAATCACCGTCCTCTTCTTCTTCTCTTCCTACATACATCATAATTCCAATAACTAGTGCGACAAGTACTACAATTACAGCAGCAATGCCACCATAAAGTGCCCAGTTAGCATCAGTTCCTCCGGAACTACCTGCTTCACGAATGTGGAATGAAGGGGATTCACCTAATTCATTACCAGATGAATCGTGTAATTTGAACATAACAGATGAAACTGGTAGAGGGAATGCTTCAACTTGTACTCTACAAATGCTGTTCATTGCAGGGTCAAAAGTAGTACCACATGAATAGTTGAAGTTGCTTTGTTGACGACCTTCAATTACCGTGAAGATTTGTAAATCTAATTCTCCAGAATCAGTACCTACATTAGTT
>JACNFL010000232.1 GCA_014384685.1 Methanobacteriota archaeon | reverse complement strand
AGGATGATAGGGGCAACTAGAGTCGATAAAGTTGCAGTAAAGTTGACTTTTACCGATGGTGATTTATCCTTTTCAGATTCAATAATGTGCGGGCCTGATGAGGAATTTCACTGTGGATCTATAGTCGAACATTCTAGCGGATTATGGCGCATTCGTGCTTTGCACAGTGGCAAAGGTCGAACACTGAATGGTAAAATGAAAGCCGTAAATATTCGTCGAGTTTTTCTACACTTGCCACCTACCTATGAGGATGCCCAAGAAAAGAGGAGATTAGAACGTGGTCGATGGAAAGGACAAGACTTCTCAGGTCGTGAAGAGCACCAAGAAAAGATTCGTGAAGAAAATATTCGCTCAAAGAAGGTTTACCGTGAACGTAGTGAATAATCTCTTATTCAACGCGACCATGGCATCATGAATGACTTAGCAACATGCCAAGCAATGTCGGGATTTTCCCTTAATCTTCGAATACTATACTCATACCATTTTTCTCCAAATGGCACATACACCCTCACTTTGTGACCCTGTTTGAGAAGTTTCCTTCTCATCTCTCCACGAACACCCAAGAGCATTTGGAACTCGTACCCCGGGCCTTTGTCATCCCCTGTTTGACGAGCACCTTCCCGTGGATCTGATGACCCCGGTGCCATCTGATTTTCTTGAAGTTGCAAAAGAGAATCTGAAACCACTGGCTTATCATGGGTGGCAATAGCACAATAGGAATTATTTTCCAGCATCAATGATAGCGCTTTAGAATATGCTTCATTGATGGCTCTGTATTGTGTGTGGGCGATATCTGCGGGTTCAAGATATATTCCTTTACAGATGCGAATATCTGCATCACCACCTAGGGTTGAACAGATGGATTTGATGTCGTCTAATGTTCTGAATAATCTTGATTGTAACACGACTCCAACGTTTTTCAAACCAATCTCATGCATTTTAAATGCGATATCAATTGTTGATTGAGTGACTCGGTGATCCTCCATATCTAGGCGGACAAACATATCATGTTTGGCGGCTTTTTCAAGTAATTGTTTGATATTTGCAAGGGCTACATCTTCATCAATTAATAACCCGAAAGCAGTCGGTTTTATTGAAATATTAGCATCTAACCCTTGGTTAACAATTTCATCAATAACTTGTTCATAGATAGTAAGAAAATAATTTGCTTCATCCAATGAAGAAATATCTTCGCCCAATACATCAATCGTAAAACAGCATCCTTCTTTGTCACCTAATTTCTTCATTGCTGACATTGCTGAATCAATGTTCTTGCCAGCAACATATCGTTTTGAAACCCAGCCTACGAGAAACTTCGGAGTGATTGGCAAAACCCCAACTATCAGTCGTCCAAGTAGACCCAATGCCTTTGCCCCGATATCGGAAGTCCGCGCCCGCTCTTTGACAATTACCCACTAATCTCAATCGAAATCTTTGGTCCTGCCAATTGGTAAATCTAGTCGTTCACAAAGACGCTTTACTGCTTGCCTTTGCCATCCTTTGAATGATTTTCTGTCTAGGTGAGCGATTACTTGGCCGCCTGGAAAAGCTTGTTTTGTGCTTTCTAAAGCGACTTCTATCGAATGTTGCCATTGCCCTGTTGGTAAAACCCCTGTTATTGGGTCCCAATCTTCGTCTTCCGGCCTTGTCATTTCTAAAGCATATAATGCGAGTTGGTGGCCAGCCCAACAATTGGTTTTACGGATGACATCTGTATGTCGTGGCGCATAATGCCCACCACCAATTCCGAGCATCACTTTTGCATCTCCCTTTTGCTCCGATGAGAGGTTTTCCCAGTCGCCTAAGCCGTTACTACCGTCTAATCCAAGCCCTTCTGAGATAACATCTGCCCATGCCTCAGCAGCATCTCTTCTATCCCAGTGTGTTTCCGATGAACCGATTTCAATAAACATAGTTGGTACCGAAAGGCTAGGTCCGTGGTGAGTGGTTTCAATGGTCATGTCAAATTCTGGAATTAATCCATGTTCAATACCTGCTTGATGCATACGACGATACCACTCTGCAAAGCGAGGGTTAGGTAGGACAACTTCACCCTTGATTCCACCAAATTCAGCAGTTTCCCCTACTGGTGATTCACCAGGTACACCAATTACATGAAGTGTCAAACTAGGGAGCCCACTTGCTGCAAAATGTCGTGATAGAAAAATCACTTCCTTTACGTTAGCACCTGAACCATCTGAGTATCGATTTTCTAGATTATCCTCCATTAGTACTCGGTCAGGGAACCACCAAAGGTGGACTGGTTTTCTATCATGAGCCCAACTTCTACCATTCTCAACAGTTGTAACCTCTGTCCACCCACCGCGTGCGAGCAGTGCATCGCCTTGTATGGTTGAAGCAATATCTGGTTCTGATACTATCAATAGAGTAATCATATTCACTCCTCCTCAAAGGAATGATTGGAATCGAAGACTGTTTGGAATGATGCTAGGACACCAACTTGAGAAAAGAATAGCAACCATTCTAAGGCAGCGGCTAGATTAAGTGAATCATTTGCTATTGCTAAACCAGAAAGTTGCAACGAGATGAATGTAATAGCGATGAGTACCCATCTCAGCAAATTCATAGGAATATTCTTGAATTGCTTTTTTGAGTCAATTCTAGAGCGAGAAATTGTTGCCAATGATGCCCATAACATACCTCCATAGAAGATTTGTAAGGCGAGAGCAACATGGGCGATAAGTTGTGTATGCATAGGTGTCCATGAAATTATCATCAATGAAGCACCAGTGAACATTCCCACCAGCATACCTAGATTGTTACTCCAGATGTGAAGGTTAGTTGATTCATGTCTTGACAACTTGAGGCTGTTGCAAACAGCCATTTCATAGGCTAGTAGAATAAATAGGATTCCTGAAAGAGTGAATCCAATTCCAAATACTATACTTTCCGGGGCATAAACTCCAGCTGAGGAAATGAAAGGTGGTAATCCATCTTCGAAGATTAAGGGATGGTCCAATTGCTCAGTGAAATCCAATGGTTCATCACGAGGTCCACCGCCGATTTGGAGAAGTAGTTGTGATAGTAAAGCGGTAACTATTATCGTTCCAATTGCAAGTTTTAACAACTTACTGCGTCGTTCTTCATCATGGTGCATTTTCACACCTCCTCTAATAATGTTCTAAAAGCCTCTACATCAAAAAGTGATGCTGCCATAGACATTGCTTCTTTCTGGTCAAACCAACGCGCCTCTTCAACTTCATCAGGCTTGCAAATGATCTCGATTCCTGCCTCAACATCAACAAGATAGGTGAATGAAACCCAGTCAATTCCCTCAGCATTAAAAATTCGTTCTTGAACAATGCATCTGTCAACCCCTTCTTGGATAATACCTGCTTCGCCTCTCGGGTCGGGGAGTTTGAGTTCAACACCCAATTCTTCAAACAGTTCTCGTTCTGCTCCGCGTCTTGGATGCTCTGCATAATCAAGGAAACCACCGGGTAAAGTCCAGTGGCCTGTAAAGAATCCACGCTTGACTTTTTGCAATAGAAGTTGCCCTTGTGGATTCCGGAGTACAACTTTAGCAACCACTCTATGTAGTGTTCTATAGACGGATTCTCTAGCAACCGGATGAACTGCAGAATCAGAAATCAAGTTGTCCTTCCAAGCCCAATCCCTAGGCCATTCAATATCTGGTTGAGCATGAGTAACTTCGTGTGTACTATCCTTGAAATCAAATCGGTTTACCCTTTTTACAGCCCAAGTAAGTCCTAACTTACTTGCTTCATCTTCAGTAGGTAATCTATACAACCAACCGGCATGGGAATCTCGACCTTTCACTGGAATTTGTGGGCCATTTCCACTCTTATCAACGAGTAGCACTTTCCCATCGTGTTCTAGGTAAAGGTGCTGCTCTGCCATATTCTTGCCACAGGCGACCCCATTCTAAATCCGCCGCTTAGACAATGTCGCAATTGTGTGTAGGTTATTGTAACTCTAGTATCCAAGAAGTTCAACAAGTTGCTCTTTGTAGAAGTTTGCAGATCCTTGTAGGCTTTCAAGCTCAGAATTCTCTAACTCTAATTCGATAATTCCTTCAACACCATTTTTCCCAAGAGTAACAGGTACACCGATGTAAATATCATCAAGTCCGTATTGTCCTGTGAGATAAGCAGAGCAGGGTAACAATCTTTTGCGGTCTTTTACGACTGCTTCAGCCATTATTGCAGCCGCTGAACCGGGTGCATAGAATGCACTTCCTCGCTCTAGAAGTTTGACAATCTCGCCTCCGCCCCCAGCGGTTCTTGCAGAAATAGCATCAATAGTATCTGAGTCTAAAAGTTGAGTGATAGATATCCCGCCAACAGTTGTATAGCGAGGTAGAGGGACCATGGTATCCCCGTGGCCTCCAAGTACCATTGCTTGTACATCTTCATTTGAGCAGCCAATTTCTTGGGCTACAAAATGAGTCATACGCGCAGAGTCAAGGATTCCGGCTTGACCGACCACCCTATGGTGTGGAAAACCAGTCACTTTTTGCATGTGGTAGGTCATCAAGTCTAATGGGTTGGTAACCATGACAATTACTGAATCAGGAGCGTGTTCACGAATACCTGCTCCAACTTGTGAGACAATGTCAGCATTTTTCCCAATCAAATCCTCTCTACTCATACCAGGTTGTCTTGGGAACCCAGATGTTACAACAACAACATATGCTCCTGCGATATCTGCGT
>JACNFL010000229.1 GCA_014384685.1 Methanobacteriota archaeon | reverse complement strand
CCTCGGGTAACTCTCGCACACCTTCAGGGGTTGGTGCGTGGTATGAGACAGTGATTTTGAGGCCAGTGTACCCAGAATTTGAGTCAAAGTCAGTAGGTGTCTGCGAGCGAGTTATTGTCGCTATATGTGAGACTCAACCAGGGGTTGAATTGTTCTTCGAAGCGTCAGTAGTTCAGAACCGAACAGATCTCAATGTGTTTGTGCACATCATCAATCCAGTTGATACCGAGGATGATTTTGTCATTCCATTGTATTGGCATGATATTTCAAAAGTTTATGGCGGCTCAATCTCACTGTCCCATGCTGAATTGGGTTGGTGGGATATTAGATTCAGAGTTATAGACATTAATTTGAACGAAGAAAATTGGTCATCAGCGGTAATTGATAAAGTACATCTTATTGATTCAACTCCACCAAATGAAGGACCATTAACTGTGGTAAGTGAAGACAACTCAAATCTTTCTTGGAGAGTATCTGGCCAATGGCTAGCTACTTCTCGTGATAACTCATCTGCCAGTTTAGAAATCAATGGCCCTAGTGGTTTTTCGACATCAATCCCACTATCTAACTCGGTAATGAGCGACCCACTCAACATTTCTTCCTATGTTGCTCTTGGCTCAGGAGAAACAATGGGGGTTGGGGCCTCTAGTGCTAATAATAGTACAACAGGAATTATATTCAACGAATTAAACCAAACTTGGCCGGGGCTAACTTTAACAAATATCTCAGACTCCTGGGGTTCAGTTACCACATTCCTCTCAAAACAATATGATATTACAGCAGCAAATCCAGATATTATTACAATTATTCCAATCCGTGATTACACATCTTCATCATCTAGCGTTTGGCAATCATCTTATCCAACTCTGCTTGATAATCTTGCATCAACAGGTGCTCAAATCTATATCGGCGTTATGGAAATTGACCCTGATTATATCTGTCATATTGGTTCAGGTCCAGCAGGTTGTATCCAATATGGGGAATTCCAAACTATCACGGAAAAGAACAGAATTATCACCGAAATAGCTGCATCAAGGTCATGGGTGACCTTAGTTCCGCTCTCTGATGATGGTCCTGAGCATCCCGAGTGGACTGATGGTAATGATGATTTCACCGATGCAGGGCACCGAGCGATTGCAACTGCAATGTTACATGGGATAAATGGGGAATTAGATGCTAGGCACTTCAGTATAGAGGCGAATTACACACAAGATTTGTCCACACTATCTCCTGGACAGTACGAATTTGAACTACAAGTGATTGATCAATATGGAAACGTCGCCGATGATGAAGTATCTGGTCCTGATGCGACAATGAGATTGCTTCCGGATGAGGATATTTTGTCCTTGATTATCCAGTCATCAGTTCCTACTGTTTTGCATCCGGGAACTTTTGATATTGCTTATGATGCAATATGTTCAATTGGTTGCTCAATGGAACTTGAAATATCTCTAAATGGAGAATTAATTGAGGTCGTTCAACCAAATGGAGGTGCGGGGACTTACACCGTCACTATTCCAACAATTGGGACTCATACAATTTCTATGGTGCTTTCTACTTCTGATTGGCAAGTCAATTCACAGACAGCATCTTTGGATGTCTTTGCAACGCCCCCGCCAGCGCCGGAATGGCACATTTCGTGCAGTAATTATGATGAGGAGCTTACATCGCCAAGTATCGCGTATAATGAGAAAATAGGAAATTTTACTTCATCAACGCACTTCATTAAATGTACCGTTACAAATAGTGGTGATGCTAACGGATTTGTTCGCCTTTCTCCAAACTCATCAATTCATCCATTTGATTGCACACCAACGGTTTTTGAGATATCTCCATCAGGGCGGGCAGAATATGATTGTACTGTAGAAGAGAATGAAGAAATATCAGGGATTTTCCAAATTTCATTAGAATTTGAGCAAGTCAATGAATTCACTAACACATCAATCGGGCAATGGGAAACTACTGTAGTGCTGCTTTCACCACGGTTTGTTTCTGATGAGGTTGTTAGTGACAACGAGCCAGAAGGGGATGACAGTACATCAGCAGAAGTTGCAGGTAAAACACCCTTCAATTGGATGATATCAGCATTCGTTTTGATGTTGGTTGGAATTGGTGCAATCAGTGTAATGTTTGCAATGCGTGATAGAAGAGAACCAGAGATTCTAGAAGTCAATGAGGAATCACTGTTTAATGATAAAATGGGAGTATTGGAAGAATCAACGGAATTGGAAACAATCCACCCTTCAATTGTTGGACAGCAGGATGAATCAATGGAATTAACTCCTCAAGTAACTGAACCAGAACCTATTGCAAACGATGTCATATCAGAAGATGAAACAGAAATTCTAGATTCTTACCTAGATTTACCTGGTGGTGGAGAATACCAAGTGACTGATGGAATTACTGTGTACGAGCACCCAGATGGGTCTCGATGGCAACAAGAAGAAGGTGGTAAATTCCGCCGACTTGCTTGAAACCAAATGAGTAAATGAATGATTGAATATGCGTCATTTTAACGGTTGGTTCAAGAACCACCTCTATCCGCTATAGGTCGTGGTAGACGAAATACGCTCCTGCTATCGATTCCGGTCGCTAGATGATGACATCGTCATTCTTATTGAAGGCGAAATGGATTGGGTTGAGTCTTGGCGAGAAAAAATTGGCCTCAGTGGCATTGGATTACTCGAGCGCCTTAGCATAGGTTCAGATGGTGATCCGATTATGAGTTCCTCTTCATCATCAGGGAGAGCAAGTAAACCACTTCCTGGCCCCACTCCAAATCCTGAGAGTGTGTTGACTGTACGCAGAATCATTGGTGAATTGAATATAGACGAAGAAATGACGAAGCTTGGAATTTACAAAGAGGAATCACCTAGCGTTGGTGATTTGAGAGCAATTCTCGATGAGTATGATGAAGCACCAAAGCCACCACAAGGCTCGCCATCAACTGAACCAGTAGCCGAAGGTTGGTTACGCGAGGCATTGCGAATTGCAGTTCGTAGATTTGGTGTGATGGCACTTCCTGTTGATGTGATTGTTCAAACAATTCATGGGCGACATGATTTGGATGATGAACTTGTTGAGGGCTGGCTTGAGACTCAATATCAACTAGGGAAACTTGTAAAGATTTACGGTGGTACTAGAGAGGGATTTGGCCCCGCCCCAACATGGCTTGACGCGGTTTAAAGCGTGCAAAAATAATGCCACTTTTGGGTCAAATAATTGCCATTATTTCAGCGGATTTTGTGTTGGATATGCGGCAGTCTGGAAAACTAACACTTAGAAACTATAATCATTGTACTGCGTGCCATTTGCCATAGCATTTTTCGCACACGCGCACGAAAGGGGTAATAAGAAAGTGCAAAGTCGGTTGGTCTTGTATGTCGAGCCATACCTTAGAACTGAATATGAACAAGATGCGGGTCAAAGCCTTTGCACTAGTCGCACTGATGGTGTTGTCAACTTCGTTGGCAGTACTGGATGTATCGGCGAGTAATTCAAAGCAATACCCAGTAACAAGGAATCCTCTAGACCTTGCGACTGGTGACTTTGATTGCGACGGTGATGACGATATTGTGACCGCAAGTGAGATGGGCAATTTCTTGTCTATTCTCTGGAATGATAACGGGAATTATCAAGACCGAACGGACCTTTGGGTTTCGAACAACGCAAGCCGCCGTGCTGGATTCACTGACATCGCTGATGTTGGTGGTGTCGAAGTAGGTGACATTGATGATGATGGTCAGGATGACATTGTATTCTACCAAGGAAATATTCAGGTCTTTGGAGGAACTGAAGTAATCCGTGGGAACCTAACAGTCTTGAGAAATGAGGACTGCGCTGGAACTTTCAGTGAAGATGCGGTCTACACAATGGGTGACATTGTATGGAACTTCCAAATTGGTGATGTTAATGGTGATGGCGTTGACGATATCGTTGCTCTTGAATTGCAAGATTTGGCTTCTGGTACACAACGCCTCTCAACCTACCTCGGTGGTTCTCAGCGTAACAACGCTGCAACAAATCATAAGATTACCACCCTCGATAATTTAGCAAACAAAGTGTATGCAGACATCAGGCTCGGAAACTTCGGAGAGGCTGTTGTAGGTGGCCCTATTGGAAATGATTGTGATGATTTAGATGCATTCTTGCACTTTTGGCCAGGATTTAATGCAGCAACAGGATTCTCAGATGGGGATTGGGATAACGTATCGATTGTTGAATTCGAATGTACGCTCGATACATTTGCAGCATGGAATGATCCTAACAAGCAACACACAATCAAATTGAATTCTGAAAGCGGTAGTTTTGATATCGCTGATGAAGACAATGACGGAAAGATTGACACTATGGCAATTACGAACTTGACAACTGTTGTATTGCAGAGTTGTGCGGCAGCCCCTTGCCCATCACAGAGTAATTGGCAGCAAATTGCCGTTTCTCCGACTATAGGGTCATTCATACCCGCTTCAGTTGAATTGCAGGATGTTAATCAAGATGGAAGTATTGATTTAGTTGTTCCAACAACATCCACAATTACCAGTTTGGTCGGCCAAAGCGGTAATACTGTGACGTCATATTCAACAGATAACCTAGAGGACTTGAATACTGTTCAAATTATTCTATCAGATGGAAGTAGAGGATATTATCAACCACAATCCATGACAGTTGGTCGTCGACCAACTATGGTTCTTGTAGGCCAGT
>JACNFL010000228.1 GCA_014384685.1 Methanobacteriota archaeon | reverse complement strand
ACAATTGCTGATGATATCCCTTCACAAGCTTGTATCAGTGCGAATGCACATGCATTAGCCCGCTATTCAGCAATATGTCAAGAGCAGGGATTAGTTCCAATTATTGAGCCAGAAGTTTTGATGAATGGGAATCACGACGCCGCTCGTTGTTACTCGGTAACTGCAGAAATACTCACAGCAACATTCGCCGCTTGTGAAGATCAAGGTGTCCACATCCCCGGTGCATTGCTGAAACCAAACATGATAATTGCTGGAACGGATTGTGCTGACCAAATTTCAAGAGAAGAGGTGGCTCGGTTAACTCTCAAATGTTTACACGAGAATGTTCCGCAGAATCTACCTGGTATTGTCTTCCTTTCAGGTGGGCAATCAGATGAGGATGCTACCGCCCATCTTAATTTGATGAATTCAATGGATGAGAACCCACCGTGGCAACTTTCGTATTCCTATGGCAGAGCTCTTCAGGCAGCAGCACTCCAATCTTGGGCTAGTGGGACACCAGAAGATAGTCAAAACTCATTTTCACATCGTGCTAAGATGAATAGCCTTGCACGTTCAGGTGATTGGAACAATACTCTTGAAAATTGATGGCTGAAACCCACTCTAATTTTACAAGACCACCTTTGCTTTAGTAACTTGCAAACAAATCTAACTAATGGCGAAGTTGATTGCTAATCGTCTGCTTCAGAATGCAGAGTCATCACGGTCAAGGAGAAATGGCTGGTCAGGACTCCATTCTGGGTGCTTGTCTTTTACCCAGTCGACAATTGCCCACTCGCAGATATCATAGCCACCAGAGAGAATTCCACTTCTCTTGATGTACCCTACCTTCACTATGTCCTTATCCTTTGAGAGAACATTGCCAAGTTGTTGGCTTGTTGTCCCATGTCGCATTGTGGTATTGATATGCTCGAGAATTTCCGCAGTATTGCGCGGCCTCTCAGCAAGGAATGCCTTAATTTTCTGTCTGATCCTAACCGTCTTCATTTTTTTTCACCTTTTCCTCCAAGTCATTTAACGGATGTCCATAGGGCCACTTTACACCGTCTGACCTGAGCGAATGCTGTCACTGATATAACCGTTGCCACAGATGAAGCATTGTTGTTACAGATAGTGACATGCAAAATGCATAGTTAGTGAATAATATAATCGGTGAGTTAGTAAAACCGAACATTCTCCAGTGGAAATATGTAACAAATGGTAACTAATGAAATAATTGAAGTACTATCAACAACTCCCAAATAACAAGCCCCCTGTTGAGGTGTCGGAGAGGTTGCCATGGTCAAGAGTGGTAATTCTGTGACTTATTCTCGAATCCGTGGTAGTTACCGACGGAGGTTATTGGATCATCTTTCCGATGGTCCCTCAACGGTTACAGGGTCAAGTAAAGCAGTTGGATTACGTTTGCCTCATGCTTCTGCAGAATTGAAGAGAATGAGGGAAGAGGGCCTTATTCAGTCAGATTCCGGGCCGGGACAAAGAGGTGCAAAACAACACCTCACCGCGGTAGGTTGGCAGGTTTTCATTGGTGATGAATTGGCTAGATTATCAGATAGCAGTGTTGATTCAATTCCCGAACATGCGGTTGGAAAATTGCTTGCAAAAGACGGTCCCCAACTATTACTTGCTTACACAAAATCTCTCTCTAGTCCTCTAATTCCATTGCCTTGGAGTGGGGATTTTAGCCATTCAGACCAAACAGCAATCTCTAGTGGAATCCAAGGGGTGAAGGATGGGTATGTTTGGGCAGTTGCTCGTGAAGCTGAGGTAAGATGGTACGATTTAGAATCTCTTAAGCAGGTTCCCGCACCTTCTGATGATCAATCTACATCCTCATTGTCTGATTGGGTAGAACCATCTCCAGTAATTGGATTAGTTCGCGCTCGATTATTAGATCCACGCCAATCCCTCAAATTAGCAATTGGAAGTTGGTTTGGTGAACCACCAATAGAGAGGTGGCCAGATCTTCCAATGCCAATGGGTGAATCAGAATCCTGGACCCTTGGGACAGCCCATGAATCGGTTTCTCCGCTTCAGTCACAATGTCCTATTTGTGCAATATTGCCTGACCGACTTTCAACAACAACTCTACTTTCGGCGGCATCAAACGGTGCTCTAGTAATTGCAGAAGCATCACTTTTAGGACGTCAAGGTGATGCCTTACCACTTTCAATCCTTGATTCATGGATTAACCGCGCCCATCCTCGCCTTACAGAAACAGAACGTCGACATCGATTACAAGGGTTGACTCAAGCAATTCGTAAAGGGCGCGGCAAACGAAGTGGCAACATTAGAGGTGAAGAATCAACTTGGAGGCGATTTCAATCAGATTGGTCGAATCATCAATGGAGTGAGAAAACCGAGGTAGAGAATACCATCATTGATGTTCAGGGGTTATCGTCCACGGCTTGGCTTTCTCTGATAGACTGGTCTTTGTCACGACAAGAAACAACTCCTGTAGTTTTGCAATACCCACCCGGCCAACATGACTCTGGACAACTGCATTCAGTTTTCCAAGACCCGAGAACTAGACTAGCAATTCTCTCTCAAGAACCCGAAGAATCATTGGCGTACCCCACTCTTAGACCAGATCCAATTCGCCCCCTATCTTGGTATCTATTGAAATTGGCTGGGGATGTTGAATTACCTTGCAAGGTAACACATCGCCCACCACCTAGTTTCACATCTCCGCCACCACTTTGGATTCCGCCTAATTCTGCTTCCAACTTAGAGGAGGTTGTTTCATCTGCGAAACTTGCGGCAGGTGGTTCAGCACCACCTAATGCATCCGAAGAATCATCTGAAGAGATGAGATTGGTTGCGGCATCACTCAGATATCCAGAAGGCGGTATTGATTGGGCTGATAGAATTGAATCAGTTGATCCATTAGCAGCATGGATTGCCTGTCCAGCTGATAACCGGTGGCCATTATGGCGTCGACAAGGCATTAGGTTGGGTGCTGACTGGATTTCATTGTTAGATGTAGAAAAAGTACCGATAGAATTTCTAGCAGAAGTTGCAGGAACTGCACCTTATGATTGGCAGGAGTCGGCACACAATCATCTAGTACAAAGAATCCGCAATGAAGATGACTTAGCATTGAGATTGAGAACTCTAATTGATTCACATAACTTCAGTGATTCAGCCTCGGCTTGGATAACCTCTACTTTACTTTCACAGGTTGCGTGGTTGCCACCGGAACTTGCTGCTGATTTGGCTCGCTGGGCTCCAAATAGTATATCCAAATCTTTACCATCAAATATAATTCCAGCTTTAATCGGATTAACTTGGCTATCTTCTCAAGGAGAATTAGATGATAGTTGGGTAAGGAAAATTGAGGAATCACAAAGGTCATCACCTATCATTGATGGATGGACATCCTTGCTATCAACAGTGAGGGATGGTAGAACTCCAACGATTGAAGAAATCAGAGAAATCACATCTCTACCTCTTGAATGGTGGGCCCCATTTTCACCATTATTGTTCAGTACAATTACTGAAGGAGGGGAAGGGCGTGAGATGCTTATTATGGAAAACATCCCATGGGCGTCAGCTCTATTCCGCCCTATTGGTGAGGTACATACTATTCCAGGAATAGGTACGGTTGAACATCCCGGATGTCCTGCTGACCTTGTTTCTCGTTTGGAGCGGATTCTTCAGGGTGTTGATGTTGATGAAGAGTTACATGGATTTGCTGAGTTGACTGATATTCTTAATGCGTTGAAGTCAATTCTTATTGGCACTAAACCTGTAGTAGGAAAAATTCATCCAATGGTTGGGTGGTTGTTGCAACCTAGAGATAGATGGCCAGCCTTCACAGCTATTGAAATTATCAGCGGAGACTCCGAAGTTGCCGCTAGATTAGCAGCGGGTAAAAGTGGTTACCACCACGGTCTTAGAGAGTCATCTCAGCGGCGTTTATGACCATTTTTCGCCTATAAGAGGATTCAAAAGGGGTGGTTTTACCCAAAAGTTTGCCCCGGCTGCAACACCACACGGACCTTGGCCTTCGCCGGCGAGGGATGAACTGTGGTACCAAGTGCGGGGTATCGCCGCCTTCGAAGGCCGTGGTGACCCTTCGGGGAATGAACCTCGGTGCAAAATGGCGGCAGGGCGAGAAGGTCTCCATACGACTGCTGTGCGCGGAATGACTAATGGAACCACCCACTCGTCCGACAGACGCCCCGGGGTGGGTCAGAACCTCCGAGCCAAAAGCGATGAGGCGGTTCGTTACTCCTCGGGGCACACCTTTCTGCTCTATTTTATCCGTAGGATTGATTGAGGTTCAACCTCTCAGATGTTTTGATGGGGCAGCACTCACTGTGTTTATTAGGCGGTACATTCGACCGTTTCCATGCTGGTCATCACCACCTTATCTCTACTTGTTTACTACAATCTGACAAGGTTCAGATATGGCTGACAAGCGATATTATGGCCAAACTAAAAACTCCGATTGTTTTAGATTGGGAAATCCGTAAACAAGATATTTTGGATTGGGCGATTTCTGAAGATGTTAATGATCGGGTATCCATTCATCTATTAGAGAATGAAGTAGGTCCAGCCTCAACTAGTTTAGAGGCTGATTCAATAGGATGCACCTCTGAAACCAAATCTGCATGTGAAGACATCAATAGTTCAAGAAAAATAGCAGCCTTAGATCCGTTGAGTATTATTATTGCATAACATGTTGTAGGGTCGGATGGTAATATTATGTCTTCAAGCAGAATAAGAGAGGGTGAAGTTGACCGACAAGGC
>JACNFL010000227.1 GCA_014384685.1 Methanobacteriota archaeon | reverse complement strand
TCGGTAAATCGTGCACAAAAAGGCTTGTCTAGCAATAATGTTGGTTTCGGTCTTCCTTTTTTCAGGTTGCTTAGGCTTTTTTGAATCTGGCAGTGACATTGTTGAGACAGTAGATGAATCTCCATTGATAGCCGCAAATGAAGTTGATGATATCAACTATGGGGGGTTGGTGTATGTTAGTGGAAGTGTTACTGATGAACTACCAACTAAAGCCAGGGTGACAATAGCATTCTCAATCCCTTGGGGCACCATATACGAAACACCTGATGAAGAGGGGAATTGGCAATATAGCTTAGGGGGACTTGAACCAGGTGATTACAATGTCTCGTTCACAGTAGTTGATGATATTGACCAATCTTCCGATACTATCACCAAGAGTTTTACTGTGCATCCACCAATCGAACAAGATGTTTTGATGGTTGTTTGGAGGTCTGATATTCGTTACGAAGTTGGTGAAGAAACGTCAATAACGGGCCAATTAACACATTCTGCACTTTCTTCATGCACAATATCCTATTCTCTCAGTTCAGATGGTGAACCCACATCTGATCCAATAAATTATGATGATTCTAGCGGGATGTTTTCAATTTCGTTAGGGGTTTTGAGCGGGTACAATAATGGTACAGTTTCCGCAAGTTGTGGGCAATATACTATTTCAGAAGATAGTGTATTAGTTTCAATTCAACCTTTAGAAGAGCCGATTTCGGACCTTGATGGAGATGGCGTGGCTGATGAATTTGACGATTGTGTCGATGGTGAATCGTTCTCATCTTCTTTGACGACTGACTATGATTCAGATGGTTGTTATGACCTCACTGAAGACCTTGATGATGATAATGATGGCTTAGGTGACACAATTGATAATTGTCCCAAGGGGGTACTTGGATGGCTTTCTACACCGATAGTTGACAAAGATAGTGACGGCTGTCGTGATATTGATGAAGATGATGATGATGATGGGGATACTATTCTAGACATAGCAGACTCTTGTTTAGATTCACCTTATGGATGGATATCCAACTTTGTTTCAGATTATGATCGTGATGGGTGTCGCGATTCAGGCGCGGATATTGATGATGATAATGATGGAATTTCAGATTCATTGGATGATTGCCCAACAGGTGTTATCGGATGGATTCCAGACGCCGACAATGACCAGGATTCAGATGGGTGCAGAGATTATGATGAAGATGATGACGACGACAACGATTCCGTCTTTGACGACAATGATTCATGCCCAGATACGCTTGCAAATTATTCAGTAAATGAATACGGTTGTGCACCATACGAGTGGGATGATGATG
Source organism: Methanobacteriota archaeon (assembly GCA_014384685.1). Next base: position 3,597 of record JACNFL010000227.1, on the reverse strand, counting down.
GTGACGGCGTGATGGACGATACAGATGCATGTCAAGGCACCCCCATTGGATTGATAGTCAACGAACAAGGATGTGCTGACTTAGATGGTGACGGAGTCTTTGCAAATATTGACCAATGCCCTAATTCTCCCCCGAGATGGTCAGTTGATAGTATAGGGTGTGCCGTTATCCAAAACCCAGTTACATGGCATTCTGGCCCGTACTCATCTGCACGTTTTGGCAAAGCGGCTGACTTCAACTTTGCAACAAAGTATGATGGGAATTGGCAACTTTCAACACAATGGGATGGCAATAGTACGTATATCTTCATTTTCTTACAGAGTTCAAGTTCCTACATGAGTGGCCTTTGGAGTCAAAATGTTGGTACATTATTGAATGGTATTCCAAAGGATTGTCACATTTTCTTCGGCTCATATGATAGCGATTGGCAATCAGATGTTGACACAATGGCTAGTAGAGTAAGTTCTTACAGAAATAGTCAGAACGATGAAGGGAAAATTTGGGTGGATGACAATGTTCACTTTGTTTATCAACAGGCAGGCTCAATTGGAGGTGGTCTTGGAAGTGTTATTTCGTCTTGGAGCCAATTTTACTATGGTATTGATAGATTTCAACAGTGGCGTGAAGTTGGTTCACTATACAATTGGGCAAAGACATGGTCTTCCGACCCTGACTACAGATTTGATTATCTAGCAAAAGAACCGCAAATGTGGAATGCAGAGTTCCCCGTGGAGATGCGAAAGCATGACCCAGCAGTTACTGTGGTTGATTTGTGGGATGCTCAGAGGCACACAGGTGGTTGGGGTGGTGGTCACAAATCATTTGCCAATGGCACATTCCCTGATGCAGTTACCATGTTAACATTCAACACGATGGAAGTTTACATGCATCACGGTTGTAGTGAAAACCGTGACAGATATCAGAAAGGTGATGGGAGTTGGGGTGGTTGCCACGAGTGGGATTATGATCAGAGGTTGAATATCTGTCAAGAGTTTGGCAACCATTCAACTTGTGGTGATGAATTTGTAAGATATATCACAACATACGGCAGGGAAGGGCGATGGCTAACAGATATCAGCCCATACTTGTTCATGCTCAAAGATGGTGGTCAACAAGAGTTCCGATACGGAGGTGCAAACGGTGGATGGCTCAATATCTCAGTGTATCTTTCAACTTGGGATGATGATGGAATGCGGCCAACATCAGCAGAATATGCCTTCAGCGGTGGTTCATTCCGTGGCCAATACAACAACGAATCTATCTACAAGCGTGTTCATGATTTAACAATTCCAGCAGGTACTGACAAGGTAGTTATTTCTTCAGTTGTGACTGGTCATGGTTTTGGTAAAGATGATGCGAATTGCGCAGAGTTTTGTAACCATGAGCACCGTTTCTCTATGAATGGGCATGTGACTCAAGAAGATTTCCCGATGGCCGGGAACGGTACAGTTAGTAGCGATCGAGAAGGTTGTGCTAAGGAAACAGATATGGGTACAGTAGCCAATCAAAAAGGCTCGTGGCCTTATGGTCGAGCCGGATGGTGTGCAGGTCAAGACACAAAACCCTGGGTTTGGGATATTTCGAACTGGGTGGATTGGTCTGGTGGTGCGAATACGTTACGCTACCAAGGATTATACAATGGTGTAAATTATGTGCCTCAGAATGAACAAAGTGGTGCTAATCAAGATATCAGGGTTGTATCGTATGTGATTTATTACACCAATACCAGTGCAGGTAATTCTAGTATTCAAATGGAAAATGCACCACCTAGTCAAGCAATGAATGAAGGTCAGCCAAATAGTGTTCAAACTCTAGAAATAGAAGCTTGGATGCGAGATAAAGAGTGTGCGACTATTGATCAATAAAACCCCCACAATGAATCATTGTAAGGGTGGTGGGGTAGGCAATGTTTGTACATCATTTACTAGTGTTGGAGTTTCAAGTGAATTGTAATCAGAGTCTCTTCTAATTGCTTTGAATCCAGCCCTAGTAATGGCATGCTGTAATTCCTCTTCAGTACACAGCACTTTCGTGGTGCCTGCTGCTGAAACCACATTCTCCTCCATCATAGTGGAACCTATATCATCAGCACCACCAAACAGGGCTAACTGAGCGACATCCATGCCCATCGTCAGCCAAGAGGCTTGAATGTGGTCAATGTTGTCAAAAAATAATCGAGATATTGCAACATGTCGGAGATATTCTGCAGGTCCAACTTTTTGATTCCGCCTGCCTCTTTTACTGCGCCCAAATGCATTGTTTTCTAATTGGACTGTCCATGCTATGAAAGCAGTGAAACCTATGTTCCCTTCAGCATTTGTTCGGTCTTGTAATTGCCGGACTTTCTCCATGTGGCCAACTCGGTGGGCATTTGTTTCACCAAATCCAATGACGTTAGTGGCAGTCGTTGTAAGACCTATTGAATGAGCTTCTCCCATCACTTTCAGCCAATTCTCCCCACTCCCTTTCAAGGGGGAAACTCCGAGTCTCACATCATCAACTAACATCTCAGCGCCACCACCTGGTAAGCCATGCATACCTGCTTTCTTGAATCGTTGCAAAACTTCACTTGTTGTGAGTCCACAAACATCCGCAATCCCTTCTATTTCAATTGGAGAGAAGCAGTCTAGGTCAATCGTGGGGTGGTTCTCTCGCAAGTAATTCAACAAGTTTTCATACCATTCAATTGGTAAGTTAGGATCTACTCCACCCTGCATCAAAATTCTAGAACCATCAATGGCTTCAAGTTCTCTGACGCGCGCACTAATTTGTTCTGTTGATTGAAGATATACTTCATCGTGCCCGGGCGCTCTATAGAAGGAACAGAATTGACAATTTATGGTACAAGCATTACCATAATTGATATTCCGATCTATCAGGTATGTTACTTCGCTTGGAGCATTCATTTTGCGTCGTTTATCGAGTGCAGTTTGTCGTAAAGCATTGAAATCAGCCTCATCGTAAAGTAAGATTGCATCTTCAACAGACAACCGAGGTGGGTTACTTCGAGACTGTTGCTCAAGAATATCTTTCCATGTACTCAATATATCACCAATTTATATTTTCAGCATCATTAATTTGTTCAGGATGAAGTCCCAATTATTCTTTCTAATTCTTCAATTGTTTTTGGGCAATCTTGGGTTAGAACTTCGTGACCATCATTTGTAATTAATACGTCATCTTCGATTCTAATTCCAATACCGGACCACTTTTCATCAATTTCTATATCCGGCCTCCAGGCTCCAAAGTATAATCCCGGTTCAATAGTGAGAACCATTCCTTGTTCTAACAATCGGGGTTCATCATCGGGTGCATAAACACCTACATCATGCACATCTAATCCCAACCAATGGCTGGTGCGATGCATGAAGTAAGTACCTAGTTGTTCAGGTGACATAGCCTCATCTAATGTTGGTCCTTCTACTATCCCTAAATCAAGTAATCCCTGTGCCATTACTTCCTTTGCTGCATTATGAGGTGCATCAAAAGATTGACCGGCTTTACAAGCAGATATGGCTGCTAATTGAGAATCTAAAACGAGTTGGTAAAGAATTGCTTGAGGTTCTGTAAATTCCCCATTAATTGGCCATGTTTTCG
>JACNFL010000223.1 GCA_014384685.1 Methanobacteriota archaeon | reverse complement strand
CTGTATCGACCCACTGAATCCCCTTTGTATCGGAAAATAAAATGCAAAGGGGTTTTGGATGACCCCTTGCAACTTATCCGAATCGATTAGTCGTAGGTTCAGTTTAGGAAATTGTCTGAAGATGGTAATGGCCAAGGATGCGTTTCTGAACCATCTAATATTACTTTCAAAATTCTATATGAAACTTGGTCCTCACCATTTTGGCTTGCAAACTTGGCTTGCCAAAACAAAAGATTCCATACTTTTTCAGTAATTTCTAGTATGTCGCAATTATTATTTGTAGAAGCCCTATATCTTGATTGCATCAAAGTCATTACTTCTCCGAAAAAAGAACAATCCATTGAATGCAAAAACTCTACCAAATCCGCGACTTGTGAATATTTTGTGTCTAGTGAATTGGACAACGCCGCAACAAACTCTTCTGGTTCCATCAGCAATTCCTACATTTTCATTATCATAAACCCTTCCAACACCCACGCGTGAAGTGTATGTCGCTTGGGTACCCATGCAACCATGGGGGATACAAAGGGGCCCCCGCTGTATTTCGCGATGTATCTTGGATTCAATCATGTAGGGAGAACTCATATTATTCCGAACGATTAGGAAGAACTGTGAACAAGGAAAGGTCTTGGAGAAAGTGGATTCCAGTCGGTGTATCGATTTTTATCGTCACCATCATCATGATTTCGATCGTGAGGTTTGGAGAATTCGCATTTCCATTCTTCGATGAAGATAGAACAGGTGATGATGATGGGCCAACCAATTACAACGATGGCGAATGGTTCACAGTCGAAAATGTGACTTCAAACAGTTTCGACATCATCGTCCACGATACACCGCAAGGCGTCACATCGTTGAGCTGTATGCCGACAGAACACATCTACAACCGCCTGAATCCACAGATGTTGATGACGAGAGGATTGTACAAGCCATTGCCGACAGAAATCGACCTTGAGACCTTTGATCCGGAAAACTATGACGAGGGCAGTCTTCCTCACAATGCCAGAGGCAGAACGATCATCACAGGGTATCAAGATGTGATATTTTCCCAGGCATACGTTCTCCATGATTCAATGGTAAGTTGCGCTCTAATTGGTCATGATCCTGAACCAGTTGTGGTTGAGAGTCCTGCAGAGGTAGTCCAAAGGACCATTATCGAGATTCCAAAGGTCGATGGCGAGCATCAGCCTATTGTGAATGTGACGATGACGAAGGATTGGGATGGCTTGACCTTACATTTTGAGGGGTCTGAATCCATGACTTGGTGGCGGTCATCCAAAATCTATCTCGGAGAATCTGATTACTCCACATCTGAAACCACGGTTGATGAATTCTCTGAGCACCATGAATCAGTTTCCAATTCTCAGTACATCGGCGGCATCAAGGAAGGCCAATGGATTATTGGAATATGGGGTGGTGAAGGGGATGGTTATGTCGAACACGTCACTTGGTATCTGTTTGAGTACACCGGCAGGGACTGCGAGTGGCCTGATCGATGTGAAACACCAGTCGAGATGACGCCCTACGCAACTCTGCCTTGGCCGCTATGATTCTATTTTCGGTGCCATGGCCGACTGCCCCATTCTTTCGGATGAGTGCCCTGCAATGCCGTCTTGTGAAATGGGTTGTTGAAACCCCCCTGTTGCATCCATCAACATATCGTAATCGGATGTGTTGAATGGGTCAATCCGAGTACCCATCCAACAGGTTTGACCCTGTTTATTGGGCTTTGCGTGGGTCGGTTTGCTCGCTACCCATTCAATTGCCGCGCTGATCCATCCTGACATCTAGAGATTCAATCTCAAGACCAGGCATGGGATTAGCCATCATTGCTGATGCTTCAGCAATCTTTTCTGGGTCATTGAAATGATGGGTTGCATGAACTATCGCTTGCGCAGTAGTCACTGGATCTTCTGACTTGAAGATTCCAGAACCAACAAAAATCCCATCCATACCAGTCTGCATCAATAATGCCGCATCCGCTGGTGTTGCAATCCCTCCAGCAGAAAAAGTGACAACGGGTAGGCGCCCCATTCGCTTGACATCCTCAAGAATCTCCTCAACCCCTGCGATGCACTCGTCAACGGTGCCAAACGGTGTGCTAGCCAGTTCAATCGCCAACTCGCTTTCATATTCCATTTTGAGGAAACCTTCAACAATTTGCTCAACAGCAAATGAATAATCTTCCTCATCACATCTTTGGAGCCAGTCAATTTCCTGAGCGACCAATCTTGCGTGTTGCATCGCACAAACCACATTTCCAGTTCCTGCTTCGCCCTTCGTACGCATCATAGCAGCACCCTCGAATATACGCCTAACAGCCTCACCAAGGTTGGTGCACCCACAGACAAAAGGAATGGTGAAATCGTTTTTAGGGATGTGATAAAATGGGTCTGCTGGTGTCAATACCTCTGATTCATCCACCATATCAACGCCAAGTGCTTCCAAAACTCGGGCCTCTTCGCTGTGCCCAATTCGGGCCTTTGCCATTACTGGGATTGAAGTTGTCTCAATGATTCCTCTAATGAGGTCAGGGTGGCTCATTCGAGCTACTCCCCCATCTGCGCGTATATCGGATGGCACACGTTCTAGCGCCATCACTGAAGTTGCGCCGGCATCTTCTGCAATCTGTGCTTGCTCGGGCGTTACAACATCCATTATGACGCCGCCTTCCTGCATTTTTGCGAATCCTCGCTTCAGCAGTTCTGTGCCGTGTCGCATCTCTGTCATGTCAATAGCCATGTGAACCAACTATTGCGGGTCGCCTCTCGCTCATCAATGTTAGTCCGTCTCAATGAACTGGAAAAATACCAATTAACAACTATTTCTAATCCAACTGAGGATGGCTTAGAAATTTTAGATAGTTACTATAGTGGGTGGTCAATGCCCTCTTCACCAAGTACCCACTTCAAGCATTTAATGACCCCTTGCAGTGCCTTGTAATTGCGCGCTGCTTCTTTCATTCCCTCTTTGTCACTATTATCACGGCATTCCTCAAACCAATTTTGCCATTCAACTCCACGCTCTTCTGCAATCTCAAGCATGTCCTCAATTTCATCCCATTGGCGGTCGTAACTGCGATGTGGCGCCTCGCCGTCTTTCTTCATCGGAATGCCGCCGTCAAAGTCGCGTATTTTAGACTAATGCCGAACTGAACTAACACCCATCAATGTAACAGCAAATTCATTTGAAGCGACACATCATCTGAACAATTTGATTTATTCAGATTTTTTACTACTTCCGCGATTTCCTCTCTTTGCCAAAGTAGTTTTTCGCCCTTTTCTTCTATGGTTTGAGCGGCTACTATCTTCTGCAACACGTCCTGCAGTTCCACCAAGGGATAGTGCACCCGAACCCATCAAATTTGAAACTAGATTATCAGCTAATTTTTCATCTTCTTGAGGTGTACTAGTTGATTCTTCAACTGATTTATTATGAAGAGTAATCCATGAGGACCTCTCATCTTTAATTCCCTGTAGTTCTTTACGAGCAGTCGTGACTTGAGCCATTAAGTCCTCAATTTGTTGGTGGACTGCATCTGCATCCTTTCTGCATTGAACAAATGAATCGTGAAGTCTGTCCCCTTCTGCCTTTAGGAAATCCCGTTCGTCAAACTTTGGTTTTACTTCTTCCCAGATTTTATCTGCTTCCTCATTGAAAGCGACCATTTGTTTGTGTTCTTCATCTGCTTCCGCTTTTAGTTGTTCAATAGAACCTTCAAGGTCGTTAATATCGATCTTAATTCGCATCTCAACCTGAACTTGGGGTTCAAGTTCTTTGATTTCATTTTTCAGTGATTTCAATTTCTTGTGAAGGCGATTTTCAGCATCTAATTTCAAAGTCCCATCCCTCTCTAATCGGAATTCAATTTGTTCCACCTCAGCACTTTTCTCTGAAAGTTGTAAAATAACTGATTTATCTCTATTTGATTTTGCTGATTTTGACCGAGAAAATAAATTTCTCAATTGTTCCTGGATTGCATCTCTTCTTGCTTGGTGAATTTTCGCTTTAACTCTCACCTCTTTCTGAGAATCTAATATTTCTTTAATTTCTTCACGTAAAGAGCCATATTGCTTCTGAACCGCATCTCTCTTATCGGCATTTGTTCGAGCAGATTCGTTGTGAGTTCGTCTTTGGTCCGAGAGTTTTCTCATCTTTGCTTCCATTGCTTGAAGCAGTTCTCGAACCCCCTCTTGCTCAGGGTCTGACTCTTCCTCCTCTCGCGCCATCGGCATCGCCGACTCATCAATCCCATATCAAGGCGTCTTTGCTTGCAAATTAATCAGTCCGCACCAATATTCTGGATTGGAGTGTGTTTGAGAGGGTCATACTTACCCCATTAACCAACCAGTCACCACCATTGTTTTGAACCACTGAACCTACCTCTAATCCCATGTCCGAAAGGGTTCGAGCATCCGTCCCATCAATCACCACTAACTCTACCTGACCCAAGGAATCTACAGGTAAAGCAGACAGTGGTAACAATATACCCTCAATATCACTACTAATCGTTCTATTAGCAGCAGGTATTTCATCACCATCAATAGTGTGGCTAGGATAACCTAGCAATCGGTCTATAGCAGATTCTAAATCATCTGTTAAAGCATGTTCCAGACGACAAGCAACGTCTTTCACATCCCCTCTGAAATCCAACATCTGAACTAGAAAAACCTCCATTAATGCCTCTCTTCTTTTGACACGGCTAGCCGCATCAATGCCTTGTTGAGTTAACGTCACGCCTTTGTAAGGAACATAATTTACGAATCCTTTGCGCCCGAGGCGTTTTAGCATCTCACTTGCACTTGGTGCTGAAACATTCATCTCTTCGGCAATTCTACTAGTACGAATCGGCTCTTTACTATCTATTAGATGAATTTGAAACAGTTTTTTGAGATACATCTCTTGATCTTCA
>JACNFL010000220.1 GCA_014384685.1 Methanobacteriota archaeon | reverse complement strand
AAGTGAAAGTATTGCAATATCAGCGCCTTCTCTTGTTGACTCTTCCAAGCCGAGAAAATTCCCGCCGATTGAGCCCTCAGACATATTTCTCAAATTCGTGCTCGGGTTGTTTGGTTTTATGCATTCTCGCCGGTAAAAATTGAGGCTGGACCGACCCTATGGGTCGTTTTCACCGGATTGTTGATATATTGCGGTGTACAAATAGTAGGTGTACCCGAGTGCAATAATTTTGACCGAGCACTCAAACAGGAGAGATTCTCATGGGAATGACGATGGCTGGATTAACTGCTGCAATTCAACGGCATATTGACAAAGAAATGGAAAAGACTGTGGCCGAGAGCATGGCTGAACATGCGCTAGGATTCTTTGGTTATTACGATCGAATTATCGATAATGCTTTGGAACCAACTGACAGAAACCTGTTCTACATTTTTCAGGATTACAACCTGTTGACTACCGAATCCGAAGAAACCACTCTTTGGGATGGCAGAGAATGGCGAATCCATTATTGGAGATTTAAGGCTGAATTAGCTCAAAAAGCGCTCGGATACTTGGAAGAGGAAGAGGAAGAAGTTGACTCTCCTGAATTCAATATCTACGATGATTTGGCAACAGATATTTGGAATCGAACTGATGATGGTTATGAAGAACCACTGTTCTGAGCCAGCACTTCTAAGAGATCTGATTATTGAGCCTATGGCGCACCCCAGGGCTGAAGAATAGGCTAAATACAATTTAACGTGAAGGGTTAGGATTCATTAGGGAACAGAGCGAAGGTCTACCTATGCCAAGAGTCTCACCTCGGTGGCCAGCGGTCTCAATGATACTGATTTTCATAATTTCATCTGGTGCCCCGGTGATTGCTCAAGGTGTTGGTTTACCGGATGCATCCATCCACATAGACTGGCTTGACGAGGATGGGGACGGCGAAGCAGAACACGCCTATATCATTGAATTCAGTGAAGCCCCCATTCCTTCGGATTGGAAGATAGAAGTATTACACTCTGATTCAAATGGCACATCTCTAGGAAACTGGACATTCCGTTGGGGGGATGCAAATTATTCACTAGAACCGGTGAACTCAACCCACTTCCGTATTGTGGCTCCTACGAATATCTCATTTGGCGATTCGATTGAAATAGAGGTGTGGATGGAATCCGGTGGGGTCCCATCAACCACAAGAACTGTTGATGTGACCATATGGAATCAACCGATAGCTGATCATGAAATAACTGTCACAACTGACTGGTCATTACGGCATCAAATAGAAAACCAATCTAGTGAAGAGTATCTCCTCGAATTCACTGGACAAGGATGGCAACAACGTAGTGACGGTTTGTTGATTCATGATGAATTGGGCTCAGGAACCTTGACGATTGACGAAGTATCTGATGATGGAAGTAATATTTTGATTGTTCTTGACTTAAACAGAATTTGGCTCAATGAGACAATGGTTGGTGAAGAACTCACAAGCCAAATCTTTGAAATGGCTGGCGCCGGAAACATGACTATCACCGATGATACTGATGGAAACATGACGATTTCAGCATCTGTAGTTGATGCATACATTCTACGCTCAATGATTGATGGAACCATTGAAGAACAATTACGATTGGAAGCAAATGGAAACTTGAACATCACTAATGTTGATGAAAATGAAGAGATGTATATTGACGCTGAAATTTCACTATTGTTAGTTGAATTACACGATGTTGATGGTGTAAGAGTGCTTGAACACACTGAATTTCAAGCGACTGGCGAGTTAGAAATTCAATCATCTGGTTCTTACATTTATGTGGACCTTGAACAACTAATAGTTCTTGAAAGATATGAAAACGGTGAGATGGTTTTGCAACATGACAAAACCTATGGTGATGGCACATTTTTCTTCTCAGATACTAACGATGAAAATGCTTCAATCGTGATAGATGGTGAAGTAATTCTTCTCCACCAAGAAACGGAGAATGGCACCAAAGTTGCCGACACCATACATATTGACGCGGATATTACTGGCGCCACCACTGGTGATTTTGGTCTATGGCGCCGAATTGAAGACAGTGGTCAATCTGCTAACTCTACTGGCCAAATGTGGGAGGTCAATCGTATTCATCAAGAGGATTGGCTAAACCTCACAGGTGGTGGTTTGCTTGAAGGCATGGGGCCTTCCCAAACCTATAACGAAACATGGGACCATGAAGTGATTTACGAGAATTACACTAACCGCACAATCTACTACTCTTGGTATGAACAGAGTAACGACCCAAGCCAAGGTGAAGAGTGGCCACCTAATTCTCCAATACCTGTAGAAGAGGTAAATACCACAGAGGAGGATGATTCCGGATTAGGGGACATCAACATCAGTCGAGAGACAGGTTTGGCTCCGGCTGAACTTCTAATTGGAGATAACTTAGGACTCTACTCTGGAGACTTGATGAGTTTGGAATTAACTGCGAATTCTTACCAATCCTATACCCGTGATGGCCACACCATGGACGTTACTTCATGGAGTGGTACATACTTGAGTGAACAGAGCACTGCTTCTGGATTGGTCATCAATGAAGGAATACTTGCTGGCTTAGTAGCTGAAGTCTCGAGGGAAGTTTATCTTGATCTCAATACTACAGAAGATGCTTGGTTCTGGGAAAACCAGTCCCTTGAAAGAGTGCTTTCACCAAATATTGTGACTGCAGGTGAGAATACACCTCCAACAATTGTTGAAGTAAGACTTCAAGAGGATAGAGTCCTCAATGAAGGCGGAAATCTGGTTCACATTGAAGTTGAAATCAGTGACCCTGATTGGAATATGCGTGAAGTAAATGTTGATTTGTCAACATTAGGACTTGGAACTATCCAATTGAATGATATCGGTCAGGAAGGTGACATCATGGTTCATGATGACAATTTCACCGGTTCATTTGTGTACTTTGGGACCGACTCTGGAAACATATCTGTATCTGTAATTGCAGAAGATGTTTGGACGAGCACAACTGAAAATGCATCGTTAGAAGTAGTGCACCGAGCACCACGACTTGTTGACTTCACTCTTAGCCAGGAGCAGGCTGAGCGAGGTGAAAATGTGACGGTGACTATCAAAGCATTTGACAGCCTTCCAATTACTAGTGTTGAGATTGATTTAATCGCTGAGGGTGGGGAACTTTTCCCTCTCACTGATGATGGCGGAGGCTATTGGAGCGGAGTAGTAAATATTCCAGAAACTGTTAGCCCTGGCGACATATATCTCCCTGTCAAAGTAATGGATAGTGGAGGAGGCTGGTCAATTTTGACACATCTAAACCTTCCAAGTTCTGTGGCTGGAGTTGGCGGTGATGCATGGGATGCGCCGACTGCAAGTATCCCTGCACTTCTAATTGAAAACAATGGGCCGGTAATTTCTGATTTCCGTATTCTGAAAGATGGTTTAGAAGTCCAAGAAATTATCATACCAGATGTCGGTGATGGGTCCTCTAATTATGTGTTAACTGTAAATGCGACAGACCACGATTCAATAACTGTAGTACAAGGTAGGTTGCGAATGCTTGCACCTGTTGGTCAAGACACTACTTGGCAAACGATGAGAGACGACGGGCAACAAGGAGATGAGATTGCAGGCGATGGAGTATACTCTATCCAAGTGACTGTTCGCGAAGGCCTCCCCGTTGATTCCTTAGTTCTTGATTTCCGAGGAATTGATGTCTATCTCCAAAGTACAGATCCTGTATTCGAAGCTACTGTGGAACTTTCCGATAAAGAAGTTGACCCACTAACAAATCCAACAGATGCACTGGGTGATTGGGGCTCAACGGTGATGATTGTGCTGATTATTTTGGGTTTTGTGATGCTAGGTGGTGGGGTTGCTATCGTGGTATTAATGCGACGGGGTGGAAGCCTTGATGAGCAACTTGGACTAAATAGTGATTTCCAAAAAGAACTCTGATGGGGTATTTCCACATCATTAATTAAGTGTCAGATTGGTGATAATTTTATGCGAGTTTTATTCGTCTGTGTTGGGAATACCTGCCGCAGCCAAATGGCTGAAGGTTGGGCAAAATATCATGGCCTAGAAGCGCAATCTGCAGGCACACATCCTGGGCAATCTGTAGCCAAGAAAGCAATTGAAGTAATGGCTGAAAAGGGAATTGATATTTCCAATCAGGTTCCAACCAATATCGATGATGTGGATACAGAATCTTTTGACCTAATCTTTTCAATGGGATGTGGTGTTTCATGCCCAAACCTGAAATTCAATGATGATTGGAAATTAGATGACCCTTATGGTGGAGTTCTTGAAAAGTATCAAGAAATACGAGATGAGATTGAAAGTAATGTCCGACATCTGGTTGAATAGATATGCTCAACTAGAGTAAAAAGAGTGGTTGAACGTTCACTCTTCGGAATCATCAGGCATCTCACCGATGCCTTCTAAGTGAATCTTGACATAGGAAAGAATCCGGACAGAATCTTCCATCTCAATCTCTTCTGTACCAATTTCAACTCCTCTGTTGAACATTTCCGGGGGGAGATTACCTGCGATATTGCCATTACGTCTACGGCATATTTCAGCGGTATCAATCGCAGTTCTCATTGAATTGCCCCTCGCAACTAATTCAACATCGCGATCACCGTCCTGCATTGCTCTCAAAACAGCGGCAACATAAGCATGTACTGGCTTTCTTCCAACATATATGGTTCGCATTTGACTAACCCCTACACATTCCCGAGGGAGGTTCTTGACTTGAAGGAATTGATTGTATTTCTGAGTTTATATTTATTGAAATTGAGTTTGATGCCTAATTCACAAATCCCGAAACATAGCGGTTATGAAGTAGGGGCTGTTGGCGAGGCTCAACACGAGTGTAGTGTAGTGGTTATCACCAGGCGTTGCCAACGCTTGAACGCGGGTTCAACTCCCGCCGCTCGTATCTAAAAAATAGCCCCTC
>JACNFL010000272.1 GCA_014384685.1 Methanobacteriota archaeon | reverse complement strand
TTTTCACCACCTTTCTCAACACGTTCAAAGTCGTCTAAATCAACTGATAATGACAACCATGCACTCTTTTCTCCAATCAGAGAAATCATTACACTACGAGCAAGTTCTTCGCCACCAGCAGTGGTACCAGTGACTAAGAGAGTAAGTGATTCACTTAGTAAACCAGTTGGAGTACCAGATGGCATTAGTATAGAAATTTGCACTGTCTCTTCCCTATGCATACCAAGAGCATCTGCGGGAGGTGTTTTGAAGCCAACTTGCCAATCTTCAGGAACGCTTCCAAATTCCCATGTAAGTGACAACGGAACATTTCCTTGATTGATGACTGTGAATGTGCCATAAGCGGTTTTACCCGGAGTTACATTCATTGTATCAAGAGGTGGCCCCAGCAAAACTAATTCCGGTCTTTCTTCCACTTTGAGTTCTGTTCTATTGATAATAAAATTAGATAATGAAAATTGGATTCTAATGTTGATTGTATTGGAATCACCGTTTGAAACTGTAGCGGGGACAATTACTTGGATTCTACAATCAATTGATTCCCCACGTTCTATTGAAAATGAAATTGTATCATCGTCCTCATCGGCACCACAAAACAGCCCTAGAGGCCAATTTGGATTGGATGGAGTGACTTTGACATTGAGATTAATTGGCACATTTCCAAGATTTGAAACTGTTAGAGTCAAATTGAGATCTTGTCCATTATTCACAGCCTCATCGAGAGCATTTCCTGCCGCACCGACAGGAACACCCGTGGACGAATACAAATCCGTGCCAAACTCTTCTAAGACTGCTACAGTAATTGTTGTTGAATCAGTCTCTGATAACGCTGAATTAGTTGCATGCGACGTAATGCAGGTGATATCCTCAACAACCCCTGCTGCTGGTTCTCCCTCAGACATTGAAGGAACCAGTACTCTAACTGCAACTGAAAGATATTGTAAGCGAGCAAGAGGTTCAAGAGTTATGCTAGATGAATTACCATCACCTAGTGAAATTGTCCATCGATTCGGAGTCTCACATGATATGTTGTAAACGCTAGGGGAGTTGCCCGGATTCATAACAGAAACTGAAAAAGTCGCCTCTTCGCCAGGGACTGCTGTAAGTCCTGAAACACCTGCTAATGAGGTAATCATCCCATCAATATCATCGACAATAATAGTTAATCTAACGGTGTGTGAAACCACAGGAGATGAGCGATACCAAGCAGTCAAATCCACCACGTAAGTACCAGGTAAAGCAAACAACGGATAGGGTGTCGCACCTAGGTCTGCTGTATCGTCTCTTAATGTCAAATCAAGTACGATTTCACTATTCGCTCCACCCATGGCATCAAGTTGGTAAAATGGGTCAATTGAAAGGAATTTTAGCCAATCATCAGCAGGTGGGTCTAACATCCCATCGTCACGGAGAAGTTGAACCGGAGTTACTCTGAAATCAATACTCTCATTGCTCGTACCTTCGTTTGCAATCTTTAACCTAAATGTAGTCTCATCATCAACAGATGGGTCAATGTGTCGGACCTTGGCCGCCTCTAGTTCGGTTTCACCAACCGGCGGCGAACCGGCCTCTGTATACGGGGTGATTCTAACTCCTATAGCAGATACATTCACTTGTAAATCATAGACATTGTTATTGATTCCAGAGGTGAAGTCATTTGGTTCATCAACCGTATCATAAACATCTAGAGTCAGACGTAAGTCATGGAAACCAGTTGAAGGAAATGCGTGGGTGAAAACTAGGGAGTCACTCGACCCTCCAGCAAGTCCATTCTTTGAAACATTATGCAGAATTGCTCCGGTAGTCAAATCTTCAACTTTAACATCATAAGGTGCCGTTGTTGAAGGTGCTTGGTTGACCCAATTTGCACCAATTATCAATGTTTCACTCTCTAATGGTTCATTTGAAGAAACCCACAAACTTGAGGAAACAGTCGCCAAATCGCTGACTGGATTTTCATTACCCATTGCAGTAATCACTATTGCATAATTTTGTGAGTTACCCCCGGAATTTGAGACTTGTATTGTCCAGTTACCAGATTGTGTGCTTCCAACCTTCACTCTCTCAACATTGTTTAGAGCATCGTAGGTGCCTCCGGTTGTTGAGAATCCATTTGAGAATACATTGCCCTTGTATGACGTACCGTCGGGTGCTGTCACCAACAGATTGAGGTTATTGACCAAACGTGGGGAAGATTGGCTAGCTGAGGATGAACCCTCACGATCATTCCACACCAAGGTCACAGAGAACCCGTAACCACCATCTATCCCATATGTGTACAAGTACGAATACCCAGGGGTAAGAGATTGATTTTGGTCAAAGAAAGTATTCAACGCCAAAATCCCACTAGTTGGGTAAATACTCCGTTGCAAATCAAGTTGGCCCCATCCTTCATCAGAATTGGGAATATCTGCTGAACCCAAATCCTTAGCACCATTAATCAGAATTGCTCTAATCAAATCGCTTCTTGGTTGATTTAGATTCATGTGGTCGCGTAGGAATTGACGAACAAGAACTGTGGCTCCGGCGGCAACAGGTGTTGCCGCAGATGTTCCATCCGCCTTCATGTACATCGGGTCATTATTCCCGTGTCTTGCGTTAGAACAAGAAGGGCCCGCTGGATATTGTGCTTCTTCGGCCCTTGCAGAACAAATTTGCACACCAGGTGCGACTATGTCGGGTTTGATTCGCCCATCAAGTGTGTTACCTTGGCTTGAAAACGATGCAACTTGACCAACAGATGCTGTGAATGGACGGCCGGTTGTTGAAGCGCCGACGGTAAGGACGTTCTTGGCAGTAGATGGAGGCGACACTGTAGTTTGACCGGCTGCCCCATCATTACCTGCTGCAAATAGAACGGTATAATCTCCGTAATCATCCATGAATGCGTCGGCTGATCGGCTATCAGAGGTATATTGCCCACCCATATTTTCAGCCCCCCAAGAATTACTGTGAACTCCTGCTGACTGTTGGCGTGAGTGTCTGAACATATCGTATAACGAACCCCAACGAGCTAATTGTCCAGACTGGTCATGCTCCAATTGGTAAAATTGGAAG
This sequence comes from Methanobacteriota archaeon, assembly GCA_014384685.1. The sequence continues at coordinate 1,896 of JACNFL010000272.1, read as the reverse complement.
GTAGTTTCAGGAGCCACACCTAGGTAGGTTGAGTCGCCTGAACCATCACCCAGCATGATGCCTGCTACATGAGTACCGTGGCCGGAATTCGTATCAGCACCTGAATTATCAGGTCCGAAATTATTGTAGATAGTCAAAAGTCTGCCAGTGAAATCTCCATGATCTGAATCCAATCCAGAATCAGATATTGCAGCAACCTCTCCGGTGCCATCCAAACCGCTATTGTGATTGTTTACGACTTCATCGATTCTCGCAATGTTTCGAGCATAATCATTAGCAAGAACAAGATTACTGCTGGGTTCTGTGAAAAGGATTCTACCGTCATTAGCAAGGACTATCATCCAAACTGGGTCTATTCCCTTTACTTGACATAACCAAGCATCACAACGAACTTCTTCGGCCCCAGTTGAAGATAGATGCTCCTGTAATCCCTCAATCTGTTCAATTGAAAGGTCGCCAGCAGGAGTTACATCAACATCAATTGCAGGGACAGGAATTCCTGAGAAAGCATCCAATGAAATTTGCATTAAATCAGAATTGACCCTCCACCCAGGGTGTTGGACAACAACTGCACGGATTGAAGGGTGACTAGACAATTCTTCTATTGCCGATAAAGCAGCACTAGAATCTGCAGGCAATCTAATCAAATAACTGTCATCGGGAATGTAATCCAAATCCACTAATCCAAGACGAGTTATCAATTCTTCAAATAAAGTGTAGTCATGTTCTACAAGTTGTACGATTGCAAACCTAGTGTTGTCAATATCAAAATGGTCACGATAGGCCTCTGGTGGCAACGGTGGAGTTTCACTAGTAGGGTCAAAAGAACCCAAAATGGTGTGAATTTTGTGAGATGACTCGGCAAGAGGGACTAAAGGGCCATCGTTTGGGGACATGCTATCCCATTGCAAAGCCGCTTGTTCTGCAGTCCATTGTGGTGTCAACTGCTCAAGTTGCGTATCGGTTTCAGGGTTTTCACCATCGTCATTTGCCATGCTAGCCCACGATGTTGTGAGCATCAGAAAAACAAGGAGAACTGGGGCTAATGCTCGACGCATTGACTTGGCGACTCAATGCACCCCTTTTGATGGTTGACGCTCTGAGAGCGTCTCATGCTCATTGAATTAATTCTGAATTTTAACCCTGAAAACACACTTGCATTCAAGGCAGCAAGATTAGTTGATTAATCACAAGTTGTAGTAATCTGCAATCGCCGCGTCAGTTTTTGCAACACTTGTTTGCCAATCGCTCTCAGTCCCCATGAGTGCACGAATACAGTCCACATTTTCTGGAATTACGTCACTTTCTTGATGAATTGCTTGGAAGTAGTACAGGCGGTCACCCTGTAAAGATACACCATCTTCCCACACAAAAATTTCATGCAAATCGCCCCACTTTCGGCCAATATCACGGGCCATTTCCATCACTTCTGCAGTGGTAGTAATTCTGTTTGCAGCGCCATGCATTATGATCACCCTTGGAGTCTCTCGCCACATGTCAAGAATACTCTCAGTTGTCAAGCCATGACCTGCAGGCAAATCAGCGATTATAGCGTGGGCATGCATTATCGTGGTCGGAACTGCTACTGCTAATGAATTAATTTCAATTTCTGGCTTTACAGTCATCACATCAGGACCATGGTGGCTTGGCACTTTGAGCACCGGTTTAATCGCATTTATTGGGCCCTTACCTGAATCACCTGGGTCGGCAGCTCTTCGAATCATAGTGCATTCAACTTTTAGTGAACCGCAGTGCTCATACAAAGGAACTAATGTCCTTGAAAGCCCTGTTGTGTTGCAAGATACTACTCGTGTTCCTTCGACATTAAGATTCTCAGCATGGTTGGCAGAACTTGTGTATGAGCGCCCTGTAAGAGAGTGCTTTTCACCTCCTTGG
>JACNFL010000219.1 GCA_014384685.1 Methanobacteriota archaeon | reverse complement strand
TGCTGTATGTGTTCAGTCCTTGTGTGTCATATAACATAATCAATACATATCAATTCTTCAGACCGCGAGTTCATCCGCTTGATGATATTGGGCATGACTCAAATGATTGGACGCAGGGTATTGAGAAGGCGATGGTTTGGGGAGATGTTATCCACACAGGTGTTTTCTTCAAGACCAACACTCGATTGACACTGGAAGAGCAGGAACCGGTGCTTGATGAGGGTGGGCCATTAGCCCATCGCGAACTCAGTCTAAACAGTGAGCAGACTGAGCGTATCGTCTCGCGGATGATGTGATTGTTGTTAACTCAAAGGCGAAAAGCCAGGCGAAGTAATCAAATTCAGGCTCTCTGATTTACGATATTGATGAGTAATGGGCTAAATTCCCTTAAATTTACGATTGAAATCGGTAAGTCTACCAATATCCCCTCCCACTTTGCTTAATATAGGTGCATTCATCAGCCGAAAACATGGGACTACGTAGTTTGACCCCAATAATTTTGGCAGCACTGATGTTGATGATGAGCTGGGGTGCTCTTATCGATGCAGTAGAAATGAACGAGAACGATGAGAAAGAGGCATTACCTACAGCAGATGTCATTTTCTCAGCAAGTGATCCAGGGCATGTTGTGTTCGCACAGTATATCACCTCGGATAACTGTGGATTTTGCATGGATTATGGTTCTCCGGCACACAAGAAGTTGAAGACAGATTGGGGTGACAAGTACACCTACGTCTCGTTGCATTCGGCAAGTTACGGGGACACCGACGATGCGGAGTCCGGAAACGTCAATCCAATTTCCGCAGTCAACCATCTAGGTGAGACCGGTGGTGCGCCAAAGACCTCTTTCGGTGATGCATTTACCGGATCTGGAAGTTCCTTCATGACCGGCTGTGGTTCCAATACCTGTTGGGATTCCGGATTCAGTACTAATGGGCGAACTCACAGTACCGTAGCAGACTATTCTCTTGGAGTCGCTCAAGGTGACAATGGAGATGGTACTTCAACAATCACAATCTCAGTCGACTATGTTGGCACTGGGACAGCACCTCTTTCAACCTACACACTCTATGCAGCGGTTACTGAAGAAGTGTGCCACTCTCACGCATATTCAAATGGTTACAAAGGCGGTCACTGCTGGGAAGCATGGCTCCTTGACGGTGGTTCACACGTTAGCAACTCAGGTAATGTCGGTGGAGGTACTGGATTCCAGACATTCTCCCTCAGTAGTTCTGTAAGTTACTCATGGACGGTCTCTAACAGTCTAGTGGCCCAAGGTGCAAACAACATGTTGACAGTAGCAGCCCTTTACAGTGGCTGGAGTACATCCAGTGCAAACTTCGACGTCTTCACTGCTTCGGATAGTAGCATGAACCCAATGGATCTTTCAGTTACTGATATCACTGCTACTAATCTTGATTCAACATCAACTGGTTTCCAGACAGGAGACAGGCTACAATTGGATGCGACAATTGGAAACACAGGCCAAGAGGATTACTCAGATGGTGGTCAGATTCAATTCTTTGAAATAACCAGTTCTGGTTCTGAAAGCCCAATTGGACAATCAGTTTCGCTGAACAACTTGGCAATTGGGGCAACACAATCAGTCTCTGCTGAGTTTGATACATCTTCAATTTCAATGAACGGAAATGACCCTAACTCAGTGTTCCGTGTTAAGTTAACAGGCACAATTGGTGAGAAGAATATGATATCTAACAATATGCGCGACGCAACAGTAGCGCACGACCTAGTTCCTTCGACTTCAAAGCCGATTTCAACAGGCCAAACAGCGATTGAGAGAGGAGGTTCTCTTGACTTTGAAGTTTCAGGAATGTCCAATGACAATGTTGACGATATGAGCACAATGTCTGCGGAATTTGAGACAAGTGAAGCAGGTGCAAATCAATGGACAGATGCTTGGGTAAGCGGTGGAACTTTGATGGGTGCAGGTGGTGGAAATGAACGATTCGTGTTCACAGTATCTCCACCAAACTCTGCAGGCAGTGGTAACTATGATGCGCGCGCAAGACTCGTTGATGCTAGAGGACAAATAAGCGATTGGTCTACAGTTAACAGTAATGCATTCAGCCTTCTAAATGGTCTTCCAATGGTTGTCACCTCAGACAATCTTGGTGAAGTACCATCGAACTGTCCAACATATCCTGGTCAGCCAACAGTGAAGGTTGAAACAATTGAGAGAATTGATGTAGCAGGCTTGATTTGCGATGCTGAAACACCTCTTGACCAACTTGTGATTTCTAGTACTAATCCCGCATTCCGTGCATGGGATCCAACAACTGGCGAAATTGAAGTAAAGTTTGATACAGTTAACAGAAATCCCCAGGGAGAAGTAATCACACAACCACTACAGGTTAATCTTCACGATGGAGAAGATAGCAATAGCGGGACACTCAATATTATGGTGATTGAGAATGGAGCACCACGCTGGTCATCTCTTCCAACACAGTCGTTCAACGAAGGTTCAGGTAGTTCACTCATCATGACTACATTCTTGTCTGACACAGACACTAGTGGTCAATCTGCAAGCCCAATGGGATTGGCATTATCAGTGGAGTACATTTCAAACAATTCACTAATTGAAGCAAGTTTGAATGGCCACACACTCAATATCGATGCTGTTGATGATGATGTGTTTGGCACAGCATTAGTCACAATCCGTGCAACTGATGCAGATGGCCAATTTGCGGATACTGAATTGACAGTAATCATCGCTAATGTGAATGATGCACCAACACTTGATGTATCATCCTTTGATAACTTGATGATTAAGGTTGATGAAGAGTTCAACTTCAATGTGGCAGAAAGCATGTCGGATGTTGATGACCCAGTAGATCCAATCAATGTGATAGTTTCCTCAGATACATGGAAGACTGGTTCTCGGTACAACGCTCTATCTGGAGAAATCAAAGCTTGGTTCGATGAAGAAGGTACCCACACTATTTCCATAGTAGTACGTGATTCACATGATGGAATGAATGCTTACGATGTCACAATTGATGTCGTTGATGATTTGCCATTGATTTGGTCTGAAAACACAAATTCTGGAGACTTGATGATACAGGCTGAAAACATATTTGTTGGTGAATTACCAACCTTTGTAATAACTCAGCACAGTGATTTGGTATTGTCTGACATTTCAATAGAGTGGTCAATATGCAATATGGATTCAGGTATCTGTTCCGACTTTGGAATTGAGAATCCAACATCAATAGTAGAATACAATTTCAGCGTTGTAAAAGACGGTGGCGTGTTATTCCGTGATTATGTTAAGATTGAAGTGATGGCTGTCGATTCCGACGGATTCGATAGAAAGACATCAATTGGAATGAAATACGATGTTACTGAAGAACGCCCAGAAGTGGTTGATGATTCAACTGATGATACCACAACTGATGGAGAAACAGCTAGCGCAGCAGGAAATGCAGGCATGGTAGTATACGGAATCATTGGTGCATTCATCGTTGCTCTTCTAATCGCTGTCACCCTTGGAGTTATGCTCCTTCGTGGTGGTAAGGAAGAGGAAATGGGAATGGGTTACGGTGCAGCAGCCCCAATGGGCATGCCACCAGCACCTGCAGCAGGACTAGGAATGGTTCCCGACTACTCACAACTACCAGCCGGTGGAAACTATGTGACCAACGATTCAGGTCAGACAGTCTATCTTTCACCAGATAACACTGACTGGACAATGCAGGCAGACAATTCATTCGTCCGTACCCGCTAATCGTAGTACCAACTACGCAGGGGTTTACCCCTCGCTAAGGATAACTAACGGTTAGTGTTCGCTTTAGGCATCCCATCGGATGTTTCAATTGCTGACCACATCTACCCTTGTTGATGGCAAACGGTCCCCGTCCCGATGGTGACGCCACTCGTGCAAGAATTCTCACATTTCTTGAACAAAACCAGGGCGCACATCTTTCAGCCATTATTCGTGCCCTTCAACTGGGCAACCATCAAGCAACGATTCATCTCAAAACCTTAGAAGGTCAGTTCGCACTTTGGGGAAGAAGAGAAGGCCAGTTTTTGAGATATTTCACAAGTACAATCCCCCCACACACTCCACCTGAGGATTTACCTAACCCACCACAAATATTCACACCCGATTCAATGCAATTTCGTATTATTGATCGCTTAGCAAGAAACCCGAACCCTAACAAAAATACCGGTGCCCTTACGCAAGGAAAACTTGCAGACGAACTAGAATGTAGTCAACAACTAATCAGCCATCATCTGATTGCTTTAGAAAAAAGCGGATGCATAAAATCTCGAAAATCAGGCTTCCGTAAAAACTGGAGTGTCATAGCTCCAGGATTGCAAGCGATTACTGGTGGGTTACGCTCATTGTCAACTGTAGACCACCATGATTTGGAAGCATTAATTATTCATTATGGTGGACAATAAATTGGCCTAATATCTTCAATTTTTACTAGTTTCGGGGGTTTCCGGATTCAACATATGTATAATTAGTATAATAACAAATACCAAAATCAGCCGAAACAATATAAAACGGTCGTTTTGCCGGTGAAAGTATGGCATCTGTAACAGATAACCTGCAAGCAATGATCGACACCCTGATGGGTGCAATGAAAGACGCTGAAAAGCACGAGCGCGGCACAGATGCTGCCTCACGCCGCCTACGCGGTGTACTATCAGCAACTGCAAGGAGCTGCAAGTCTCTTCGTGGTCAGATCCAAGACGAGCGCTGAAGTTCCTTCAACGCCACTTGGTAATCTTTCCTGTATATGCGAACACGGCCCGTCTTGGGGGGGATTTTCCCCTTCCAAGCGGGCCATTTTTTTTTGTATTTTTATTAATGATATTCTCCAATTATTGTCTTCAAAATAATCTTTGATTGAATGGATGGATTGATGCAGGAAGAACTACTCGCAAGGTTGTGGCGAAGAACTCAAGCAAGTCAGATAAGTTGCCATCTGCACCGCTCAAAAAGCG
>JACNFL010000214.1 GCA_014384685.1 Methanobacteriota archaeon | reverse complement strand
ACTGCAATCATTTGTGCAGCGTAAATCATAGCATCTCTATCAGCACCAAGAAGGTCTTCTTTCTTCCACCAAAATAGAGCACCGAAATAAATGACAGATACGGCAGTTATGCCGAATGCTGAGGGCTTACGTACTGCCATATTTTCTCACGCCTTCCATTTCATCATTTCAGAATTTCTTTTTTGGGAGGGGTTTCACTCCTCTTCCCACTCGTCGTCATCATCGCCAGAAAGGGTGACTGAACCGCCTGCGGCTTCAATCTTTTCAATTGCCTTCGCACTTGCATGCTCAACAGTTACTGAGATGGCTTGGTTGACTTGTCCGCTACCTAGCAACTTGTCAATTTGATAATCGCCTAAGTTTACATTTCCATCATCATCAGTCATGTCAGAAAGTTGACTGACATTTACTGTGACATGAACTGTACACAGAGAAGGGTCACGATTGAAACCGTGCATTCCCCAATGGTTTGGCATATACTTGATTCGAGTCATGACACGGTGCTTGTTTAGACCAGCATTACCGCGTCCGCCTCTCTTACCTGCTCCACGTCCTGCTTTCTTACCTCGGCCATGGTAACGGCTTCGTCCTCGGAATTTATTTGTTCGTGATGGCATACTTTTCAACTCCTCAAATCATTCTCCCAGCAAGGTCAACAATTGCCTCACCGCGATATCCTAATGCCCCACCAACTGTGAAGTGGCGTTTGATTCCGCCCCATCCTTTTGATCCTCTAGGTGGGTGAAGTCTGAACACTGGCTTCATGTCAGTGATTGTTTTTGTGGATGAGTCGCCTGCAACTATTGATGATGCAAACTCCTTGATATTCTTGAAATCAGTCTCTGCTTTCACTACAGCATCTGTGATTGGCTTATCACCCATCAATCGTCCTCTTTCTGTGATGAGATTAGTGATTGTTGTTTCATCAACTTGCCCCCAGGTAATGTAATCCTTAGCCTTCTGGAGCATTCCAGCATACACGTCATTCTCAGGAATGAGAACAGCATGATTCACTCGAGTCAAATTTAAGTGACTCATTGTCTGTTTGATTGAACGCTCAATACCAATGTTAGAACGTACTCTGATTACTAACCAAGTCATTCGTTCACCCTACCTGTTGACATGAATAATTTTTTCTTTTGGTCAGCACTAACCTTGGATTTGTTGAGGTTTTGTAATGCATTGTAAGTAGCGCGAGCGAAATTGATTGTTGTTCGTGTTTGTCCGTGGGTACGTGAGTAGATATCGGTAACTCCAGCCAAACGAAGTACTACCTTACCCTTTGAACCGATGACTAGGCCCTTACCTGCTGGCGCTGGGATTAGAGTTACTCTCGTAGATCCTGCTCTGCCTGTAATCTTGAATGGTACACTAGAACCTGCACCACCACCTGATTCCCAAGAACCGTTACCACGCATTACTTGGATGATGTTGAGTTTTGCATTGTCAATCGCTTTGCGAATAGTTGCTGCAACTTCCTTACCTTTGACCATTCCAAGACCAACATAGCCGTTGTTGTTACCAACTGCAGCCATGACATTGAATCGAACTCTTCGCCCACTGTCAGTCATTCGCTGAATCATGTTGACATTGATGACTTCATCTTCCAAACCTGGAAGTAATGCATCAACAATTTCAACCTCACGAATTGGCAGGCGACTGTTCATTGCTTGCTCAAAAGTTGTAACCTCGCCGTTTCTGACCATTCGGCCCAAACGAGTTTTTGGAGTCCATGAGCGGAGATTAGCCATTGCATCATAACCACCCTTTCGGCGGCGATGACGGCCTTGCTCAACTTCTGGTTCAGGAGTGTATGCAAGTGCTAGACCAGGTGCTACTTCGGCGGTGTCAGGTGCTGGTTGTTGTTCATCCATTTATTCAGGCCCCCTCGATTGCTTTCTTGCTGGCTTCTACAGATTTTGCAAGTTTGTCAGAAATGTGATTACCTGCTATTCTGTCATCATCTGGTAAAATTTCTTCACCATGTGGAATTTCAAGTCCACCATCTACCATTCCTTTGAGAGCGGCGAACACTCTGTTGCCTTTGGTTGATGCACTTAGTCCGATATCAAGAACCGCGCTTCCATGACCGGCAGCGGTTGCTTTCTTTGCTAATGCCATTCCTGCAATGTAACAAGCAGGAACTGATTTTCGAGATGCATCCTTTGGCCACTTGAAATCTGAAACTATTGATGCACCAGTTGCTGCAGCAATTACTTTGTCACCATTAGGATCGTAAGTAACGAGTTGGCAAATCACTTGAGTATTTGTTACACGAACTACAGCTCTTGGCTGTCCTCCTCTTAGTAACTTGAGTCGGCGCCGGTAATCTGTCAAACCGTGTTCACGGCGAGCGTATTTGCGTCTCTGATTCTTTCCGTGGGCCATTATTCATCACCTCTTACTTTGACGCCATCGAGTTTCATGTTAGTCTTCATGTGAGCAATACTTCGGTAGGAGTTACCCTTTGCCTTACGATAGTAGTAGCGGTATTGACTCGCTTCTATTGTTCCATCTTCTCGCATCTCTTTGAGAACTCGGCGCTGTGAACGAATAGTTCGCATCCAGCGTTGCTTCCTTGGGAAACGTGCGTTTGAGGTACCACTTCTCTTACCTTGACCCTTGCGTCGTCCTTTTGCCCTTTGAGCAGCGGCTTTGTTAGCGCGTACACGGCTAGTGCCTTGGACTGGCTTTGCCTTAATGTAGCCCATTTCAATCAATTCACGAATGTCTTCCTTTTGGACAGCGCTACTTACCTGTTCGAGGTAGTTATCATTGATCCAAACCCGGTTTAGACCAACTTCTTGGCCTAGTTGTCCTGAAAGGATTTCCGCTGCTAATCGCTTCTGGTTACTCAACTGCATCAGATATTCCTCCTTCTGTTTAAGACTCGAATACCTAATTCGTCGGCCTTTTCGTGAATTGCTGCTCGCTTTCGGTTTCCTACTCGCTTGCCTATTCGTGCTGCTTCGACTTTAGGGTCAATCTGGTCAAGGTCATCAGGTCGGTGGACCATGATTTCACTGAATCCAGAGGGGTGAAGGCCGCGTGCTTCTGCAACCTTACCAAAACCAACTCTAGCCATTGGAGTACGCCATCTCTTGTTTTTGCGTTGCTTACTATCCATACCCTTGGGCTTTCGCCATCCAGTTCTAGACAATCGCTTGTATCGGTACCACTCTTGGCGGCGGAAAGCAGGTTGTTTCTTGCTTTGTGCTGAACGAGTTGCTAGGGCTTCTTTCGTTGCATCACTAAGTTCTGGCTTCTGGCGTGCAACGTGAATCATCTCTTCATCGTCCCACTCCTCATCGAAATCATCGAAGTCATCATCATCATCAACATCAACATCTTCGGAGACATCATCAACAGATTCAGTAGCAACTTCTTCAACTTCTTCAGTTGAATCGCCTGCACCTTCTTCTAATCGAACTATCAAGTCAGCCTTCTTACCTGAAACAGGTAATCCAGCTTCCCTTAGCAATTCTTTCAGTTCTGCAACTGTCATATCACTATATTCAGACATACATCATACCTCCTCAGTTTGCCCCCTTCGAGACAATGTATACTCCATCTTGGAAAATTCTGCGGTCACGGTGGCGTATCTTACATGAACGCTCAATTATTGCCGCTGTTTGGCCAACTTTCTCTCTGTCAACTCCAGAAACAATAACATCGCTCTTGTTTTCAACCCTGACTTGTTCCTCAGCTGGTGTCCGCTTGAGGTCTGCGACCCTGGGTACTTTCTCACCAAATAAATTCTTGATTTCAAATGATGAGCCATTTACAACCATAGTCATTGGGAAGTGAGAGTAAACTGCCTTGAGGCGGTACTCAAAACCATCTGTAACTCCTGTCATCATGTTATTGATGTGAGCTTTCCAAGTACCACATATCGCCTTTTCCTTGCGTCTTGGTAATTCACATTGGACTACTACATCATCCCCATCCAAAGATACGTTTACTTTGGTGTGGGAAAACTCTCTCGAGGTTGACCCATTTGGGCCAGCCAAAGATAGGGTGGCCTCGTCAATAGTTGCTTCAACCCCCTCTGCGAGAGGTATTAGATGAATTATCTGATCTAATTTCACCATAGTAATCACCTCAGAACACGTAGGCCAATAATCGGCCTCCGATTGAACCCTCCTTAGCATCATAATGGTGCATTACACCTTGATTTGTAGTCATTAATAGAAGGCCGAAATCTTGAGCAGGAAGGTATCTTGACTCCCACTTATCGAATTCTGCCCACTTCACAGCGTGGCGTGGTTTGATGACGCCGCACTTGTTGATTGCACCAACCAACTCGATTCTGTAACCGCCTCCGCGACCATTCTCTATCTTCTCATATTCGCCGATGTAACCACGCTCAGACATAATGCCAAGAAGGCTTCCAAGCAGATTACTCGCTGGCTTTACTGTAACTTCGTAGTGTCCGGCTTGCTCAGCATTGAAAATGCTTACAAACGCGTCATTTAATGGGTCAAATTGCATATCTTCATCCCTCCTCAACTGTACTTCTTGAATCCTATTTCCGGCGCGATATCCCGAAAGCACTGGCGACATAGTCGAAGACCATGCCGGCGAATCATACCTCTTTTACGGCCACACCGACGGCATCCCGACTCACGACCAATACGAATTCCTGCATCTTTTCCCATCTTCACTCCTCCAGTAGTGTTAATCCGAACTGTTTCTTGAACCAAGTTTGTCCCTCTGCTCGTGTAACACGGTGAGATATAGGGATCTTTGCCTTCAAACGTCGGCGCCGACTAACCCTGTGACCTGGCCTCTCAAGTACGACATTGATGTCCATACCAAATATTCCAATATCTGGGTCATATTTCATTTCAGGGAAATCTGTGTAATCAGCAATTCCAAAGGACAGATTTCCTTGCATATCAATATTGTAAGCAGGTAGAGTCTTTTCCCGAACCCAGAAAGCATCCTCAAGGAATTTCTTAATCTTCTCAGGGTCTCGTATTGTAACCTTACATCCA